>NZ_JAOALE010000002.1:0-155547 GCF_047462575.1 Synechococcus sp. 'PEA 65AY6A-5F PE A' | reverse complement strand
ATCCTCCAGCCCGCCAAGCTGCGCTGTGGCGGGAGTACCCCAGAGGTTCTGATGGCGGGGATCCAACTGCAGCCACCAGGGGGATCCCCAAGCTTCCACCTCGTGCCACACCTCGGCTTGCAGGCGATAGTCCTGGCTGTGGTCAGGAGGGCTGCCCAGCCTAAAGAGGAGAATCAATCGGTGAGGGGTCTCACTCCCCCTGGCGCCAATCCGCGATAGCCCCAGCCGGGGTCTGGGCAAGGTATTCGGAGCGCCGCCATTTTCTGTCCAAAAGAACCGGGAGCTCAAAGAATCTAAGGGCGCCGCCTGCTTGCCTAGGCAGAGGCAGAAGCTGTGTCCAAGTGGGGAGAGACGCTGCCGCTGGAAAACTCCTAATATTATATTGGACTGTAGCTGTTCATTAAAAAATGCTTAACTACTTGTTGCAAGCAGCAGATGGCGGGTTTTGAAGACTGGGCAATTGGGCCAGAGAGCGCCTGGTGTCTCCCCTTTTATGGCTGGGTAGGGACAGCGCTGGCTCTTCCTTGGGCCGCTGGCTGGATCAAGCGCAGTGGCCCACGTCCGGCAGCCTACCTCAATATCCTGCTGACCTTTGCGGCCCTTGCTCATAGCTTTTGGCTGTTGCGACAAGTTTGGGGTCGGGATCCCCAGCTCCTGAACTACCTCTGGTTTCGGGTGGCCGATTTGGACTTGTCCCTGGCTTTGGAGGTCTCGCCTCTGACGCTGGGGGCGGTGGTCTGGGTAAGCGGCTTGAGCTTGCTGGCCCAGATCTACGCCCTGGGGTACCTGGACAAGGATTGGGGGTTGGGCCGCTTTGCCGCCCTGATGGGCTTTTTTGAGGGGGGGATGACGGGGATCGCCCTCAGCGATTCGCTGTTTCTCAGCTACGCGCTGCTGGAGATGCTCACGCTTTCCACCTACTTATTGGTGGGCTTTTGGTACGCCCAGCCGCTGGTGGTCACGGCGGCGCGGGATGCTTTTCTCACCAAACGGGTGGGAGACCTGCTGCTGTTGATGGGGGTGGTGGCGGTTTCCAATTTCTCCGGCTCCTTGACCTTTTCCGGCCTGCGCGATTGGGCGGCTACGGCCAGCTTGGATCCAACTTGGGCGGCCTTGATGGGGTTGGCTTTGATTGCCGGGCCGCTGGGCAAGTGCGCCCAGTTCCCGCTGCACCTGTGGCTGGATGAGGCCATGGAGGCGCCCAACCCGGCTTCGATCCTGCGCAACTCGGCAGTGGTGGCCGCTGGAGCTTTTGTCCTCATCAAGCTGCAGCCAGTCTTGGCCCTCTCCCCTTTCACGGATGGGGTGCTGGTGGCCATCGGCACCATCACAGCCGTAGGGGGATCCCTGGTGGCCTTGGCGCAAATCGATCTCAAGCGCACCTTCTCCTATTCCACCAGCGCCTACCTGGGCCTGGTGTTTGGGGCGGTGGGGACGGGGCAGCCGGATTTGGCGCTGGAGCTGCTGCTGCTGCACGGCCTGGCCAAGGCGCTGCTGTTTATGGGGGTGGGATCCCTCATCTACACCACTTCTACCCAAGATCTGACGGAGCTGGGGGGCCTAGGGGGCCGCATGCCGGCTACGGTGGCCGCCTTTGCTGTGGGATCCCTGGGGATGGTGGCCCTGTTGCCCCTGGGGTGCTTTTGGATCCTAATCCGCCTGGCGCTGGTGTACAGCGCCCTGCAGCCGGCCCTGTTGGGGGTGTTGCTGCTGATGAATGGGCTGACGGCTTTGAACCTGGCGCGGGTGTTTGGCCTGGTCTTCTTGGGATCCCCGCAGCCCAAGACGCGCCGTGCCCCTGAGGTGGGCTGGCCGATGGCCCTGCCCATGGTCATTCTGACGGTGCAGAACCTGCTCATGCCCTGGCTGTTTTGGCGCTGGGGGCTTTATCCCGGTTGGATCCCAGAGCTGCAGCAGATGGCGGCTCTGCTGGCGGCCTCGGGTTTGCTGGGGGCCGGTGTTGGTGCTTGGCTGTACTGGGGGGGCCGGCGGCGGCTGCGCCTACCCTGGCCGGAGCTGCAGGATCTGTTGGCGCAGGATTTCTACACCGGGCAGCTCTACCAGGCTTTGGTGGTGCAGCCGGTCGGCGCCCTTTCCCGCGGACTGGAGTGGCTGGATCGCAACGGGGTGGATGGCCTGGTGAACGGAGTGAGCCTGGCTTTTTGGTTTAGCGGCGAAGCCCTCAAGTACACCCTGTCGGGGCGGATGCAGCTCTACGTGTTGCTCATTGTCATCGGGGTCGTGGTGGTTACCGCTTGGCTGCTGCGCTCGCCCCTGGTGGGATTGGCCTATTGAGACGGGAGGAACCATGCTCAGCCTTCTAATCGGGATCCCCCTATTGGGTGGCCTGCTGGTGGGGCTGATCCCCGAGCAAGCGGGGAAGGGCCGGCACCGAAGTTTGGCCTTGGGCTTCGGCCTGGCTTGGTTGGGGCTGAGCTTGGGGCTGCTGCTGCAGTTTGATCCCCAAGCGCAAGGGATCCAGATGGCCGAACAGATGGCCTGGATCCCGCAGTTGGGCCTGGTTTACGAGCTGGGGGTGGACGGGATCTCCCTGCCGCTAGTGGTGATGACCGGCTTGCTGGTATTGATTGCCCTCTGGGCCAGCGGCCCGGTGGAGCGGCCCCGCCTCTACTACAGCTTGGTGTTGCTGCTAGCAGCCGCCATTGTGGGGGCTTTTCTGGCCCAGAACTTGCTGCTGTTTTTCTTGTTCTACGAAGTCGAGCTAATTCCCCTTTATCTGCTGATTGCCATCTGGGGCGGGCCGCGGCGCACCTATGCCGCCACCAAGTTTTTGGTCTACACCGCCCTCTCGGGGGTGCTTCTGCTGATTGGCTTTTTCGGCCTCAGTTGGCTGAGCGACGCCCACAGTTTTACCTACACCGTTTTGCAGGCCCACCCCTTGCCGCTGCTGCCCCAGATTCTCATCCTCATTCCCATCCTGCTGGGGCTGGCCATCAAGATCCCCTTGGTGCCCTTCCACACCTGGCTGCCGGACGCCCACGTGGAGGCTTCCACCCCCATTTCTGTGCTCTTGGCGGGGCTCTTGCTCAAGTTGGGCACCTATGGCCTGGTGCGCTTTGGCCTGCAGCTTTTGCCCGATGCCTGGGAGCAAGCCGGGCCGTGGCTGGCCAGTTGGGCGGTGGCCAATGTGCTGTATGGATCCCTGAACGCCTTGGTGCAGCAAGACATGAAAAAGCTGGTGGCCTACAGCTCCATTGCCCACATGGGCTACATTCTCCTGGGCACGGCGGCGGCCACCCCCCTCTCCTTGGTGGGATCCGTCTTCCAGATGGTGAGCCATGGGCTGATTTCCTCGCTGCTGTTTTTGCTGGTGGGTGCTGTCTACGCCAACACCGGCACGCGGGATCTCAAGCGGCTGCGGGGATTGCTCAACCCGGAACGCGGCCTGCCACTTGTTGGCAGCTTGATGGTGTTGGGGGTGATGGCCAGCGGCGGCACGCCCGGCCTGGTGGGCTTTATTGCCGAGTTCACCCTCTTTCGGGGCAGCTTCCCCGTCTTCCCCCTGCAGACGTTGCTGTGCATGGTGGGGACGGGATTGACGGCGGCCTACTTTTTGCTGATGGTGAACCGCGTCTTTTTCGGGCGCCTCTCGGAAGTGGCCATTGCCATGCAACGACGCGCCACGGGAGAACGCCTGCCTGCTGTAGTTTTGGCCTCGCTGGTGGTGGTGCTTGGCCTCCAGCCTGCCTGGGCAACCCACTGGGTGGAGTCCACCGCCGCCCATTTGGCCAAGCCGGCGGCCCTCAATCTTGCCGAAGCAGGCGGGCCGACCACTGCTTTCGAGCCTGGGTTCTCTTCGTTGTGACGATTTAGTGATACGACTGAGTTTTTGTTGTTGTCTCAACCCCTCCTTCTCCCATGACGGCCACCCTTGTTCCCGCTCCTTCCTGTTTCTTTCTGGCTGGCTTAGATCCTCTAGAGCAACGGCGACTGGCTCCCATCGTCCAACGCCTAGAAGCAGGGGGAGCCCTTGTGCCGGATTCTTCCAGCAACCGGCTGGAGGTCATCGGCATCCTCCACAGCTACGGCCAGGTGCTGGATGCCTACTCCCAGAATTTGATCTTCATAGCCGACCACCAATTTTTGGAGCTCTTCCCAGTTTTTAAGTACTTCAACGGCGAAATCACCCTGGGCAAATGGCTGCGCTACCTCTGGCATGACCGCATCAACTACGAGTTTGCCGAATACTGCATGAAAGCCATGCTCTGGCATGGAGGGGGAGGCCTCGATCGCTATCTGGATACTCCCGAATTTGTCGAGCGGGCCAAGGTGGCCATCCGGGCCAAGTTCCGCTTCAACCCCCTTCTGCAGGGCCTCAACTTCCTCTGCCCCGACTTTGCGCTGGAACAGGTGCGCATGCTGGCCATGTACAGCGGCCTGGGCCAGTTCTGGCGGGTGATGAGCGATATCTTCCTGGCCTTGGCCAAGCGCCGCGAGAGCGAACCGCAGCTCACGCTTCCCGACGTAGTAGCCCACATTCAGCAGGGGTTGGTGGCAGCTGCCAACAAGCCCATCACCTACGCCCCCTGCATCTGGGGCCGCCGCTACGAGATCATCCCCCTGTCGGCGGGGCTGACCTTCCTGCCCGATACGGCCCTGCCCTACGTGGAAGCTGTGTTTTTCCGCTCCTTTCCCTTCATGGGCACCGTCTCCTACAATGCCCAGGCCCACCAGATCCCGGCCGAGCAGGCGGACTTCGCCTACGGCGCTTTGTATGCCGATCCGCTGCCGGTGGGGAGCGCCGGGATCCCCCCTACTCTCTTGATGCAGGATATGATGCGCCACCTGCCTGGCTATTTGCGGGAGCACTACCGCCGCCAGCCGCGCGGGGAAGATGACCTGCGGGTGAAAATCTGCCTCAGCTTCCAAAAGGCCATGTTCTGTGTTACCACCGCCGCCCTGCGGGCCCTTGCCCCCTTTCCTCTGGAAACCCAGGATCCCCAGCAGCAGTTGGCCAATCGCGAGTTTCTCGCCCCCTGGCTGCAGCGGCTGCTGGGATCCCGCCTGCTGAGGGTACAAGAAGAAGTTGACACTCCCACCCAGCGGATTCTTACGCAGCCCAAGATGGACTCGCGAAGGCGCTGTCAAGACGCCCCTAGACAGTCCTTTGAGGCATAACCTCAAAGTTCTGCTTACTTCGGACTTAAGTTCCTCCAGGTTAGTTATTGCCGCGCGGGTTTTGCACCGCAGTAGGTTGTTTTCCTGGAGAAGCTCTGTACTAACTATGAAGCAACTAAAGTGGCTCAAGGGCTTTTTCGCCCCGCACTCAAGTACGGGGCTACCAAGCTATTGTCGATGCCTAGCGAACCCGAGCGCTGTTGCCGTTGGCTGCAGCAAGTGGAAGCGGGATCCCATTTTCGGATACAATGTTTTCTCCGATTGAGGAGTAGGGTGGCGTAGCCAAGTGGTAAGGCAGAGGTCTGCAAAACCTCTATGCGCCAGTTCGAATCTGGCCGCCACCTCTCAAACCTGACATCCCCAGCGGGACCCGCATGAAAGACAAGTTGATGTTGATGATCCCCGGCCCCACTCCCGTTCCCGAGAGTGCGCTGCTGGCCATGGCGCGGGGGCCCATCGAGCACCGCAGCCAAGAGTTCAGCGCCATTCTGGAAGAGGTGACGGAGGGGTTGCGCTGGCTGCACCAGACCACCTCCGATGTGTTTGTCTTTGCCTGCAGCGGCACCGGGGCCATGGAAGCCGGGATCCTCAACACCCTCAGCCCCGGGGAGCAGGTCTTGGTGGGGGTCAACGGCAAGTTTGGCGAGCGCTGGGCCGAGATGTCGGAGCAGTTTGGCCTGCAGTGCGAGCGGATAGAGACCCCCTGGGGCGTGCCCTATCCTGTCGAAGTCTTCCAAGAAAAGCTGGCCGCCGACCGGGAGAAGACCATCAAGGCGGTCATCCTCACCCACTCGGAAACCTCCAGCGGCGTAGCCAACGATGTGCAGGCCATCGCGGCTGCTGCCCGCGAGCACGGAGAAGCCCTGGTGATTGTGGATGCGGTCACCAGTTTGGGGGCCATGCCGGTGCCTATGGACGAGTGGGGCCTAGACGTGGTGGCCTCCGGATCCCAGAAAGGCTACATGATCCCGCCCGGGCTGGGGTTTGTGGCGGTGAGCCCGCGGGCCATGGCTGCTGCCGAGCGCTCTCGCTTTCCCAAGTACTACTGGAGCTTTAAACTGGCCCAAAAAGCCCTGCGCCAGGGCACCACTCCCTTTACGCCCGCGGTGAACCTGTTTTATGCCCTGCAGGTAACCCTGCGCCTGATGCGGGCCGAAGGGTTGGAAGCCATCTGCCGCCGCCACGCCCGTTTGGCCCAGGCCACCCGCGCCGGCGTCAAGGCCCTGGGGCTGAAGCTTTTGGTCAACCCGGAGTCGGCAGCCAGCCCCTCGGTAACTGCTGTGCTGGCGCCTGAAGGGATCAACGCCGATACCCTCCGCAGCACCCTGAAGAAACGCTTCGACATCGCCCTTGCTGCCGGTCAAGACCACCTCAAGGGCAAGATCTTCCGCATCGGCCATCTGGGCTTTGTGAGCGACCGCGACATTCTCACCACGCTGGCTGCCCTGGAGTCGACCCTGCACACGCTGGGTTATGGCGACTTCCCTCCTGGAGCGGCCATCAAGGCGGCCGAGGAGATCTTGGCAAGCCCCTAGGGATCCCTTGCCCATTCTGTAGTTCTTGACACCTGGCGCCCCTCCCTTGCCCTGGCTAGAATGGGTGAGCGTTCTTAACAAAAGATAAAATTCCAGAGTCGACTGCTCTGGAGAGCTATCTGTTCCCAACCCAAGGGTTGACATGCTGGTTAGTTTGCAACGGGATCCCTGTCAAACTGCCTCGGCGGCGGAGCTGCGGCGGGTGCTGCAGGGGATCGGCCCTCTCTCCTGCCCGCTGCAGTACAACTTTCACCTGCACACCTGCTGCTCCGATGGGCGCATGGATCCGGCAGACTTGGCGGAGCAGGCGCGCCGGCACGGCCTCAAGGGCCTGGCCATCACCGATCACCACACCCTGAAGGGCTACGAGCAAGCGCAAGCCTATCTGGATCGCCCCGAGGACCCCCTGCTATGGACGGGGATCGAGATTACAGCCAACCTGCTGGGCTGCGAGGTGCATATTCTTGGCTACGGCTTCGATCCGGCGGATCCTGTTTTGGATCCCTACATCCAGGGGGAGCAAGTTCCCGGCCTGCCCGCCGCTGAGGCCATTGGGGCCATTCAAGCAGCAGGCGGCCTGGCGGTGTTGGCCCATCCCTTTCGCTACTGGCTGCCTGCGGAAGAGCTGGTGCCGGCAGCCGTGGAGTTGGGCCTGGATGGCCTTGAGGTCTACTACGCCTACAAAAACCCCGACATTTGGGCTCCCAGCCCAGAGGAGGCGGCGATTGGGGAAAAGCTGGCAGAGACCTACGGACTTTTGAAAACCTGCGGCACCGACTCCCACGGCCCCAGCATCCTCAGGCGTATCTAGCCGACTTGTCCAGCCCATCTAGGGGCGGGGATAGAGCAACTGGCCCAGGCGGCGCAACTGCTCGGCCGTGCCCATACACAGCAGCAGATCCCCCGGTTGCAACAGGGTGTCACCGCTGGGGCCGCCAATCAGCTGGCCATCGGCTCGCCGAATTGCCACCACCAACGCGCCGGATCGCGCCCTTAGATTGGCTTTCCCCAGGGTCTGGCCAACATAGGGGCATTCTTGCGCCGCCAGCTCGTACTCTTCCAAGTAAAAAGTGCGATCTCGACCCGACAGGATCCCATCCACAAAGTCCACCACGCGGGGGCGCAGGGCAGCCGCTGCCATCCGTTTTCCACCGGTGATGAAGGGAGAGATGGCGTGGGCAACGCCCGCTCGCTGCAGCTTTTGCAAAGCCTCTTCCGTGTTGGCGCGGGCAATGGTGCGGATACGAGGGTTGAGGGTGCGGGCCGACAGCACCACATAGAGGTTTTCGGCATCGCTGGAGAGGGCGGCAATCAACCCCTCGGCCTGCTGCACCCGCGCCGCCAGCAAGGTGGCATCGAGAGTGCTGTCTCCCTGGAGAGCGACATATCCCAGCTCTTGGGCCACCTGAATTGCCTCGGCCGATTGATCGATCACCAAAAAGGGCACCCCCTCTGCCTGAAACTCCTGGGCCACCTGTCGCCCAATGCGCCCAAAACCGCAGACGATGTAGTGGTTGTTCAGCGCTTCCATCTGTTTCTTCCACTTCCGCTGCCGGATCCCTTCCTGAAAATGCCCCTGGATGAGGGCCTCTGTAAAGCGGTTCACCATGAACCCGATGCTCAAGACCCCCATCAGGATCAAGGCCACCGTGAACAAGCGCCCCCGATCCCCCAGCGGCTGCACCTCCATGAAGCCCACAGTAGTTAGGGTGATAACGCTCATGTAAAAAGCTTCCACCCAAGGCCATTGCTCCACCCCGTGGTACCAAAGGGTGCCGATCAGGACAACGCCCAGCAGCGCCCCTACTCCCAAACTCAGATCCCGCTGGATACCGGGATCCCTTTTGGCAGGAGGAAACGGGGGACGAGCAGAAGCCATACGGCCCAGCCAGATCGAGCGGGGAAAAAGCGAGAACTACAATGGGTAGGAGAAAGTCAGTTGTTGAGCAGCAGCGAGTGGAGTGCAGATGCCCGAGTACATCAAGGTGGAATATCGGATCGACAAAAAAGGACAGGTGACCGAGACCGTATTGAACGGATCTGGCTCCAGTTGTACTCTAGCCACGGCAGAGCTAGAAGCAGCCCTTGGAACGGTGCAAGAACGAAAGCTGTTGCCGGAGTTTCATCAGCCAGCAGAAGCCGAGATAGAATCACAAGTTTCTTTACAGCAAACCCGCTGACTCCATCCCCTTCCCCCCAGTTTTCCCGTATCTACCTGCCTACTTTCGCTTCTTGCCCCCCTTGCCGGCAGCGCCGCTGGCTCGTGCCGCCCCAACTGCCGATTGAAACAGCCAAACCGCCAAGGGAGCAGCGACGATCAAGATAATGCTGGTGGGGCCGACGCCAAAGTCCGGCTCACCGGAAGCCAACTCGAAAATCGAACCCACAGCGGCAATGGCACTGATGCAGGAAACGGCCAGGAGCAGGTAGCCTTTAACACTGGTGGTCATGGGGAACCTGTCTAACGTCTATTCGCGAAAAAGCCCCCCCACTCTCGAGAGGGCTACTTTCTATGCTACGGGCAGGGATCCCATGCCAGCAAGCCAGAGCCGGAATCTCCCTCTTAAAAAGCAACCAGAGAAGTGGAATTGGAGCGCCAGCCTAGCCCTTGACGATGATCTTGCCGACCATGCCAGCCCCCCGGTGGGGAGTGCAGTAGTAGGTGTACTCACCCAGAGGGACATCGACAAAGGCCGATTCCACCACTTGGTTGGGAGCAGTGAGCAGGGCCTTGTGGGACAGCTTGGCTGCCAGGGCCGCATCGCCACCAGGTACCTTGTCAAAGACAACGTTGTGAGGATAGACCTTGTTGTTGACCCACCGAACAGTATCTCCCTGATTGATGGTGAGGGTGGGGGGATCATAAATGAGCTGGGCCTTGTCAGAGCCCATCTTGACCGTGTAGGTTTCAGCAGCAGCAGGGTTGGACAAGAAAGCTACCGCAGCCACCCCGACTACGAGAGCGAGGAGGATGCGCTGCAGACGCTTCGCTAGGTTAAAAATGAACAACATGGATTCCTCTCAAAACGTAACGGCCGTCGCCCCCGCCTCTGCGGCTGGGCCCCCCCTTTCCAAGTTGTAAAGGAAAGGCACCCAGTCCAGCAGGGACGTTCAACTCCTATCTTAGGATCTTAAGGCGGAACAGGAACACCCATTCCCTTGCTAGAGCGAGGGGCTGTTCCAGACGGCAAGGCCACAGGGAGGGATCGGGCGACGAGATTGCCTCGAGCCTCTACCTTTCTCGTTGCCTGATACATTTACGCTGAACTCTCCTGAACATGGTTCAGGAAAGAAGCGATCGCATCCTGCCTATCTCTGAGCAGGAAGGCGGTATCCCGCAAAGCCCTGAGGAATACCCCCCGAGCGCTTTCCCCCTTCACTTCCCGGCAACCGTTGCGGTGGACTCAAGGATCAGGGGGAAACTTGGTCTACTATATCCCTCTCAATGACTTTTGCCAAACCGCCTAAAGCTCAGTAAATTCAGCAAAGTTCAGGGTTTTGGGGGTTAGAGGCATGCTCTCACCGCAAGGCGGCGATCCTTCGCCCGTGGGATCTCGGAGAGAAAACCGGCCATCTCTGAAAAACTGGGAGTGCCTTGCCGGCCAAAATCCGTAGGGTCGCCGATGCGGGAGAGGGACAAGCCGCTCTAGTCTTTAAGCAAAGAACGATGCGGTATTTCTTTTGCTGTTCTCCAATTACTTTCCAAGTCGCGTATAAGATATCAACCCGCTGAACAAAATTGAGAGCTTGCTTAAGATGAACAGCCGGTATTCGTCCATCGCCAGCCCGAGCAAGGCCTCTACCAGGATTTTAGAATCGGCGGAGCAAAAGCAAAACATTCAAATCTTGGCTCGCTGCATCGGCACAGCCTTGAATTTAGGCAGTCCGCTCAGGGTTGCCATACATTACACCTCGCAGGCAGAGGGGTAACGCTTGCTCCCCAACGCCTGCCAGGTAATTTCGCTCGCACTTCTGGAGATGATCTCAGAAGCTTCTTGAGCCTAAAGGGTTTCGCAGAGGAAGGGATCCCAAAAGTTTTTGGGCCCTCTCCGTAAGACGGGCATCCGGAGTGCCGCCTGTAATTATTTAGGGATCCCGAGGCTAGTGCTGAACAATTCCCTGAACCATAGCGTCGCTCAGGTAAGCCAATGCCTTCAAATCGGCCTCGTCAAAACACCGATCGCACAACAGGCGGTAGATTAGGCTCTCGTGTTCTGAGGTAAAGTGGCGAGTTTGCAAGACTTCTTCAACGATGGATCGAATGGTCATAGTTTGCCCCTCCTGGGATCGGGCTTAACACTGCTTGCCCATACTGATTGTGAAGAGTCAAGCCATAGCTCAAAAAGGGAGCCAACACGGATTTTCCAGCAAAAAAACTGTACATTGGCCAGTCATTGGGATCCCCAAACTTACTAAAGAGCCGTGACTGAGGATGTGCTCGCTGCCCTTGGCCAGACTACTTGCCTAGGGTCGAAGGTCCTCCCCTGGCAGAGCCTCCGAGAGTTGAACATGTGGCCGAGAAAGCCGTCCTGCAGCCAGGGAGCATGTTATCCTGAGTTGGCTTAACATGATTTCATAGCCGGGCTCAGCCGTCACCTTTCTAGCTGCGGCTGGCTGACCCGACGTCTAGGGATCCGGCTCAACTTTCTTCGCATTGCAGGCAAGACACCAATGGTGGGCATCTTCAGGCGCTTTTTCGGCTCTCGTGGTCAGGCAGATTCCAAACCTTCATCAGGGACGGCTGCTCAGCCGGCCAAAAAGAAAGACAACACCTTCTTTCTCGACCCAGATGAGGCCAAAACCCTTGGCAACATCGAATACATGCGCACTCCTAGGATCGTGAAGCACACCTTCCAGGATTTCGGCTCTACGGAGAAGGTGGAGGTGGTGGAGCAGGTTTCTTCCCTAAGCAAAGTTAAGTTGGCCGTAGAACAGGCCAAAGCCCCTGAGCAAAGCTCTTCCACCTCAAACAGCAGCAGTGGAGCAGGCTCACGCCGCCAGGGGGGATCTGACATGGACATGTTTCGCAACATGGCCCGCAGCCTGAAGCGCAAGTAGGCTGGACCCGGCTTATTGGCGGCACAGGATACAACGGCTATCGAAGGAGGGGCAATGGCGATTAAGCGAGGCACTTTGGTGCGGGCCATCCGCGAGAAACTGCAAGGCAGCCTGGAAGCCCAGGCCAGCGACCCTTTGATTCCCAACTACGTCTTCGAAACTCCTGGAGAAGTGGTGGATATCAAGGACGACTACCTCCAGATTAAGTTTGGGGCTGTTCCCACCCCTCCAATTTGGCTGCGGGCGGATCAGGTCGAGGAGATCGCGAGTTGAATAGGAGCATGGAATGCTCCCCTTTGGCTTGAGGGAGGGCTAATGGTACCTCTGGCTTCTCCCACGCGCGACCAACTTCTGCAACGCAGGCGACTTTTGCGTCAGCAACGGCGCAAGCGCTTTTGGCAGGGATCCTGGCGCTTGGCCAGCTCGATGGGCGTTCTGACGCTGCTGGTGTTGGGCCTGCAGCAGCCCTACTGGCAAATTCGCCGGCCGGAGCAAATTCAGGTAAAGGGCAGCTACTGGGTCGACCCCGACTGGATCCGGGAGCAACTGCCTCTGACCTATCCAATGAACCTCTGGCAGGTGCAGCCGGCTGTGTTGGAAAGAGCCTTGCTGGCATCCCCGGCCCGCCCTTCTCCCATCGAAAGCGTCCAGGTACAGCGGCGGCTGCTGCCGGTGGGGGTGATCGTCCAGGTGCGGGAACGGCAACTGGTCGCGCGCGCCCGTCGGGGCGACCAGACAGGCTGGGTGGATCGGCAAGGCCATTGGCTGCCCCCCGATCCCTTTCGACGCCACAGCGGATCCTCCCTTTCCTGGCCTGAGCTGGAGTTGCTGGGCTGGGAGAACCACGCGCCCGAGCAATGGGCCTTGTTGCTCGAAGCCCTGCAACAGGCTGAGATCCAGATCGAGACCGTAGATTGGCAGTCGGGAGAGGGAATCACGCTCCACACTGAGCTGGGCAACGTCTATCTGGGGCCGATTTCTGACCGCCTGCCTCTGCAAATTCAAACCCTCAACCAAATGCGGGATCTGCGCCGCCACTGCGAGTGTACACCCGACGAAATTCTCCAGATCGACCTGACCAGCCCCAGCGTACCCACCCTGCAGCTCACCCCTGCCGCCACCCAGAAGCGCTGGAAGCATTGGGAGCAGCGCTAGCCCTGGGATGAGCTTGCTGCCATGAACACAGCGCCGGCGGTGGAGGTCAAACAGTTGTGGGTCGCCTATCCCGGTTGTCCGCCGGTGCTGCAAGGGCTGGATCTACGGGTTGAGGCCGGGCAGCGCCTAGGAATCATTGGCCCCAATGGCGCCGGCAAAACCACCCTGTTCCTGGCCCTCGCTGGCCTGTTGCCCCCCTGTTCCGGCCAGATCACTTTGTTTGGGCAGCCGCTCCAGCCTGGCCAGTTTCGCCCTGAGGTGGGGCTGGTGTTTCAGGATCCCGACGATCAACTGTTTGCCGCCTCGGTGGCCGAGGATGTAGCCTTTGGGCCGCGCAACCTGGGACGTTCTGAGACAGAGGTCGCGGCTGTGGTCCAAGCAACCCTGGCGATGACCGGCACCCTGAATTTGGCCAACTGTCCCCCCCATCATCTCTCCGGCGGTGAAAAACGCATGGTCGCGATCGCCGGGATCCTGGCAATGCAGCCGCAGTTGGTACTCTACGATGAGCCGACTGCCAACCTGGATCTGCGCGCCCGTCGCCGGCTAATCGCCTTTTTGTTGCAAGCAACGCACACCTTTCTGCTCGCTTCCCACGATCTGGAACTGATCCTGGAAGTGTGCGATCGGGTGATCCTCTTAGATCAAGGCCGGATTTGCGCCCAGGGATCCCCGGCCCATCTGATGAGCCAACCCGACCTCATGGAAGCCCATGACTTGGAAGTGCCCCCCTCGCTGCGCCGATAACGGCAAAAGCTGAAAAGATGTCAAGAATTATTTTTGAGTTGATAACAATTTTGTCTCTCTTAATAAAAAGCTATCGTGCTAATTAAAAATATTGATTTTCGTCCAGGATTGAATGGGGATATCATTTTGTTGAGTCGGGGGATCCCTTCTCTGGGGCGTCCTCGTCGATTTTGTATGATCGATTTTGTGCAAGAAAGATGGGGACTTGGCCTGGAGTTGGCAGCTTTGCCCGCCTGAGCGACAGTTGTGGTTAACCCGGATGGCTCCCACAACCTTTTCTGGCCTCCGTCTGATTGAGTCTGAGGTCGGGGGTTGGGCACGGCCTTCTCTCCAGGGGGAGGTCTGTGGTGGCTGGAGTAGGTGTTGCCGAGAAGAGCTGTCCACTGAGGGTTGGGCAGAGGATCTCTTGGATGAGTTCGAGGGAAATTGCAGGATCGAACCCAATAGGCGAGATCAATTTGGAGATCGATTGGCCTTATTGCTGGGTTCGGCAACGTTCAGGAACTGAGTGTTCAAAAGTGGAGAGTTGATATGCCTATTGCAGTCGGAATGATCGAAACCCGCGGGTTCCCGGCAGTGGTGGAAGCTGCCGACGCCATGGTAAAGGCCGCGCGCGTCACCCTGGTGGGTTATGAAAAAATCAGCAGCGGGCGCGTCACCGTGATCGTACGGGGCGATGTCTCCGAGGTGCAGGCCTCGGTGGCCGCTGGCTTGGAGTCTGCCAAACGGGTGAGTGGGGGCGAGATCCTCTCCCACCACATCATCGCCCGTCCCCACGAAAACCTGGAGTTTGTGCTGCCCATCCGCTACACGGAGGCAGTGGAGCAGTTTCGTACCTAACTGAGTAGTTGCACTTAGCCTGGAATTGACCCGATCCAGAAAATCTGGACAGGTTCCAACCCCCTCCACAATTTCAGCGTAAGGAGTCCCTATGGCTATTGCAGTCGGAATGATCGAAACCCTGGGCTTCCCGGCAGTGGTGGAAGCTGCCGACGCCATGGTAAAGGCCGCGCGCGTCACCCTGGTGGGTTATGAAAAAATCAGCAGCGGGCGCGTCACCGTGATCGTACGGGGCGATGTCTCCGAGGTGCAGGCCTCGGTGGCCGCCGGGATCGAGTCGGTGAAGCGGGTCAATGGCGGCCAGTTGCTCTCCTGGCACATCATCGCCCGTCCCCACGAAAACCTAGAGTACGTGTTGCCCATTCGCTACACCGAGGATGTGGCTCAGTTCCGCGAAGGGGTCAACGCCATCCGTCCCTTCACCCGTCCCTAGATGCGTATCGCGATTGTGCGGGGCACTGTTACCAGCACCCAGAAGGATCCCAGCCTGACAGGCGTGAAGTTTCTGGTGGTGCAGTATGTCGATCTCGAGGGCCGACCGCAGCCCGACTACGCTGTAGCTGCCGATCCGGTGGGGGCCGGCGCCGAGGAGTGGGTGCTGGTCAGCCAGGGCAGCGCAGCTCGCCAGCCGCAGGGAAACGAAACCCGTCCGCTGGATGCAGTGGTGATGGCGATCATCGATACCGTCAGCATCGGCGGTCGCTCCCTCTACAACAAGCGCGACCAACGCTAGCTGGGATCCCTCCTTCCTCTCTCTGACGTGTTCTAGAGGCTCACGGTTATGCCTGCTCACACCTATGCTGCGCCGCCAACGCCCTGGTCTCGCCGCCTGGCGGAGCCGACCATCCATCCCTCTGCCTACGTGCATTCCTTTTCCAATCTCATCGGGGATGTGCGCGTGGGCGCCCAGGTGCTGATTGCCCCAGGAACTTCCATCCGTGCGGATGAGGGCTCTCCCTTCTACATTGGCGACGGCTCCAACGTCCAGGATGGGGTGGTAATCCACGGCCTGGAGCAAGGGCGGGTCATTGGGGAAGATGGCCAACCCTACTCCGTGTGGATTGGCAAGAACACCTCCATTGCCCACATGGCCTTGATCCACGGGCCAGCCTATGTGGGCAACAACTGCTTTATCGGCTTCCGCTCCACGGTGTTCAACGCGCGGGTGGGGGATGGCTGCATCGTCATGTTGCACTGCTTGATCCAGGATGTGGAGATCCCGCCGGGCAAGTATGTGCCCTCCGGCTCCATCATCACCACGCAAGCTGAGGCGGATCGGCTGCCCGATGTGCAGGATAGCGATGCCAAGTTTGCCCAACATGTGATCGGCATCAACCAGGCTCTGCTGGAAGGCTATCACTGCAGCGAAAACCTGGTCTGTATTGCTCCCATTCGCAACGAACTTCTGCGGTCGCGCACCTCTAACCCAACGGCTACGGAGACGGCATCCATGACTCATTCCTCCTCTCGCGCCGACGGCCGGAACGGCGGCGGATCCCTTCTCAAGCCGGAGGTGGTGGAGCAAGTTCGCGCCCTGTTGGCCCAAGGCTATCGGGTAGGGCTGGAATATGCCGATGCCCGCCGCTTCCGTACCTCTTCCTGGCAGAGCGAAAGCCCGATCACCAGCACCCGCGAGGCCGAGGTCATGCAATCGCTGGGGGCTATTTTGGCGGAGCACCGCGGCGAATACGTGCGCCTGTTGGGGATCGACCCCAAGGCGAAACGACGGGTGTTGGAGCAGATCATCCAAACCCCGGAGGGGCCGGCGACCGTTTCTGGATCCCCCAGCCACGTCTCGGTTACGGCCCCAGGTTCCGGTGCAGCCAATCCGCGCCCTGACGCCAGCTTGGAGGAGGAGATCCGGGCGCTATTGGCGCAGGGGTATCGCGTCGGCCTGGAGGTGGCCGATGTCCGCCGCTACCGCACCTCTTCCTGGCAGACTTTGGGCAATTGGAGCGGCTCGGCCCAAGAGATCCTGGCGGCTGTGCAGGCGGCCTTGGCCGAACATACGGGAGAGTATGTGCGCCTGCTGGGAATCGATCCCAAGGCCAAACGGCGGGTGCTGGAGAAGGTGATTCAAACGCCCCAGATGAGCAGCAGCGGCGGGACAGCCTCGCCCCCAGAGGGGGGCAAGCTGGGAGGGAGCGCTGCTGGCCTCGACCTGGAGTTACAGGAAGAGGTACATCGGCTGCTGGCCCAGGGCTATCGCATCGGCTACGAATATGCTGACGAGCGCCGCTTCAAAACCTCCTCTTGGCAGACCGGGCCGACCATTCGCGCCAGCCGCGGGCCGGAGGTGTTGGCCGAGCTGACGGCTGCTTTGGCGGAGCACCAAGGCCACTACGTGCGCCTGTTGGGGATCGATCCCAAGGGGAAAAAGCGGGTTTACGAGCGCGTCATTCAAACCCCCGGCGGCAAGTCGCCTGCCCCTGCAGCCCAGGGATCCCCGGCGGCTACTCCTGTTTCCACCGTTCCTGCCAGCACCCGACTCAGCAGCGAGGTGGTGGCACAGGTGCAGCAATTGCTCAGCCAGGGCTACCGCATCGGCACCGAACATGCGGACAAGCGGCGTTTTCGCACCTCCTCTTGGCAGAGCTGCAGCCCTATCGAGGCCACCCAGCTGCCCCAGGTGGTGGCGGCTCTGGAAGCCTGCCTGGAGGAGCATCGCGGCGAGTATGTGCGCCTGCTGGGCATCGACCCCAAAGCCAAACGACGGGTGCTGGAGCAGATCATCCAAACCCCTTGAGGGATCCGCCTGTTCTCTGATCACTGTCGGTTCAAGGTTGGTTTTGATCCGACCTCCTAGCGATGAGGAGCACCTTGGCTTTGCCTCTGCCCACCTCTACAACGCTGCGCTCCTGGCCCAGCCAGAACGGCGAAACTCGCTACTATGTCAGTGGCGAGGTGCAGGTGGAGGCAGGGGCAGGCATTGCAGCGGGAGTGCTGTTGCGGGCCAACCCCGGCTGTCGCATCGAGATCGGGCGAGGCGTCTGTATTGGCATGGGATCCATCCTGCACGCCTGCGGGGGATCCCTCGTCGTGGAGGCGGGGGCCACCTTGGGAATGGGGGTGCTGGTGATCGGGCAGGGCACCATCGGCAAAAACGCCTGTATCGGCTCGGAAACCACGCTGCTCAACTGTTCAGTGCTCAGCCAGGCGGTGATCCCTCCCCGCTCGCTGGTCGGGGATCCCACCTATCTCAGCAGGCAAGAGGCGGAGGTGGGCATGGCTAGCGAGGCAGAGCCCGTGTCGGCGGCGGCCCCGCAAGAGCCGATAGAACCCCCTGAGGAAACCTTGCCTGAGCCGACCCCTCCCTCTCCCCCCGACTCGCCGCTGGCCCAGGTGGAAAAGCAAACCCGTCGTTGGCAGGAGGCGGCTGAGCAAACCCAAGAGAACTCGAGATCCCCTAAGACCCGCAAGCTAAATGGGATCCCGGGCTATTCGGAGCTGGATCGGCTGCTGGGCAAGATCTATCCTTACCGGCAGATCCTATCCTCTGGGGGTGGCCAGTCTTGAGGGCTACACTGGCATAAAGAAGTAGGGTGCTATGTCCACCTCTTTGGGCCTTATTCAGACACGCAGCTTTCCGGTCATTGTGCGCATTGCCGACGCCATGACCAAGTCGGCGGGGGTGACGCTGATCGGCTTTGAGAAGATCTCAGGAGGCTACTGCACGGCAATCGTACGGGGAGGGATTGCCGATGTGCGCATTGCCATCGAGGAGGGGATCGAGGTGGCCCGCCAGTTTGAGCAAGAGGAGATCTCCAGTTTGGTCATTCCACGGCCTTTGCCTAACTTGGAGGCGGTGCTGCCCGTCAGCAGCAAGCTGTCTCAACTGGCACAAAACCGCGGCTACAGCCGCCTCAGCAACTTGGCCGTGGGCCTGCTGGAAACCCGCGGCTTTCCGGCTATGGTAGGGGCCGCCGACACAATGCTGAAAACGGCGGATGTGCAACTGGCCGCCTACGAGACCATTGGCGACGGCCTGTGTACGGCCATCATTCGGGGCACGGTGGCCAACGTGGCCATCGCCATCGATGCCGGCATGTACGAGGCAGAGCGCATCGGCGAGCTGAACGCGGTGGCTGTGATCCCGCGCCCTCTCGACGAACTGGAGCAGGCTCTGCCGGTGGCCAGTTGTTTCGTTGCCCAACCGGTTACCTTGCCGGTGGCTATTCCCCAAGCCCAGGGACAAGAGGTGCGGCGCAGCGATACCGTTGTGGAGCGGATCCCAGTTTATCTGGAGCCGCCGGAAACCCCTTAGGTTTACCTTGCAAGACGGGAAGGCTCGCGCTGTACTCTGCCCCCTCCCGCCGTCTACAGGGGGAGAAGATCTGAGATCACCTCCAGAAAGCCGAGCGGGGCAGAGAGGAAAAATGTTAGGCTACTGGAAGACCTGGGTCCGTGCAGCTCCGACGCCCAAACCGTGTCAGGATCGGAAGATAGCAGCACTACGGGATGCTCTGAGCAGGCGCGTCAACCCGGGTCGCCCTCTTCCAAGTTTTACCTCTGCCCTGGCAGCGCACACCTGTATGGCCGAGACAGACAACCCCCTCGCCAACTTTGCTCAGAAGGCTTTCTACTTCGGCATGGGTTTGGCCGCGGTGGTGGCAGACAATGCTGCAAAGGTGGCCGGGAGAGCCAACAGCCGTCTGCTGGAGCTGCGCAAGCAGGTCCAGGCTTTGGTGGATGAATTGGTGGAGCGGGGGGCGATGACCGCCGAAGAGGCGCGGGCCTACATGGACGCCATCGCTGCCAACGCCAACCGTAGGGGGGGGGAAAGGTCTGCTGGCGCCCCTCGCAAGATCAACATTGACGACATGGGCGACGCTGAAGACAAGACTGGCACTGCCCTTGAACTTTCGGAAGCTGCCCGTTTGCGCCAACAGATTGCTGAGCTACAGGCAGAGTTGGATCGCATCAAGAAGGAAGCGAGGAAGTCCTAGGTTTGGCCCGGGAAAAGTTGGGATCTCTATCTCTTTAATCCTCGTTCACGGGGAACTGGAAGACTCTCCGCAGCGCCCTCAGCCCGATTGCGAACGGCTGCCGCCGAAGTTCCTTGGCCGCAGCGGCGAGTCTAAACAGGCTCGTCCAATTTTTGTTGGAGCGGTTGGCTTGGATCCCTGACTTCTCTCTGAAAATTGGCAGCTCGGGGCGCTTAAGCTTGAGAATCTACCCCAAGCCACCTCAAAATGCCGAACCGCTGACGCGTCCTGGAGGACTCGAACCCCCGACATCCGGTTTTGGAGACCGACGTTCTACCAACTGAACTAAGGACGCAGGAGTAGTAAAGGGTCAGCCCCTTACCTAGTTTACCTAGTGTAGCAGGTATGCCCAAAGCCTTAGAGGGTTTCTTCTTTAGAATCCGTTTTGGCTTTGATGCGAGTGGCCTTGCCCACTCGGTTTCGCAGATAGAACAGCTTGGCCCGCCGCACCTTGCCACGCCGCAACACCTGGATTGAGTCGATGCGCGGCGAGTGAACTAGGAAGACCCGCTCCACTCCAATTCCCTGGAAAATCTTGCGCACCGTGATGGTGCGGTTGCATCCAGAGTGACGCATAGCAATGACCGTGCCTTCAAAGGCCTGCACCCGCTCTTTGCCGCCCTCTTGAATGCGCACCCCCACCCGTACCTGATCGCCAACATGGATCTCTGGCAGATCCGACTTCATGTGGGCCGCTTCGATGGAGCGGATGATCTCTTCGGCGTTGATGCGAGCGTTCATGGCTTTCCCGCGTTATCGGCAGCTAATCAGTGTAGCAATCCCCCCTTTTTTTGTACAGAGCTTGCCAGCCGTCCGAACCCAATGGCCATGCGGGAAACCGCGTTTGCACCCCCTCTCCTTTTTCAATAGGCTGGATACAGAGAAAGCCCTTGTTAAAGGCGAGAGACTTTTGTGATCCTGCGCACCAATGAGCCCCAGACGGGATCCCCAACCCCTGCCAAATCTGCTGACCAACCTCTGCCACAGACCGGATCCCACAACAGAGGACTGCCCATCGGCTGGATCCTTGTGGGGATATTGTTAGCCGGCTTGGGCGGCGGCATTCTCGTTCAGCGTCAGCTCCGGCAACAGACGGCCCAGCGCCTGGAGAGGCTAACGGTGCCCGTGCAGGTGACAGATCTCGCCCAACGCCTGCGGGTGAGCGGCCAGGTGCAGCCGATCCGGCAGGTGAATGTCAGCCCCCGCGAGTCCGGTCGTCTGGCAGAGCTGCTGGTGGATCAGGGAGATGAGGTAGTGGCAGGGCAAGTGTTGGCTCGGATGGATTACGGGGATTTAGCCAGCGGCATTCGCCAAGCCCAAGCCCGCATCCAAGAGCTACAGGCCCGCCTAGCGGAACTGCAAGCTGGCGAGCGACCCCAGGTGATCGCGGCGGCCCAGGCCAGGGTGGATGCGGCGCGGTCGCAAGTGAGGTTGGCGGAAAGGGAATTGGAGCGGATTCAGACCCTGGTGCAGCAGGGGGTGGTGGCCCGTAGCGAGCTGGATCAACGCCTGGCCCGCCTGGAACAGGCGCAGGCGGACTGGCAAGCGGCTCAACAGGAGCTGGAGCGATTGCGGTCAGGTAGCCGCCCAGAAACGCTGCAGCAGATCCAAGCCCAGATTGCCCAAGCGGAGGCAGAGCTGGCCCAGCGGCAATCTCGCCTGGCTGAGGCCGAGATCCGGGCGCCCTTTTCCGGCGTGGTTGTCCAGCGCTTTGCCGAGGTGGGATCCTTTGTAACTCCCACTACCGCAGCTTCCGATGCCACCGCCGCTTCTTCCAGCTCTATCTTGGCGCTGGCCCAGGGGATCGAGGTGCGAGCCGAGGTGCCGGAGGCGCAGATTGCCCAGGTGCGGGTGGGGCAGCCGGTGGAGATCCGCTCCCTGGCCTATCCGGATCGGGTGGTGCAGGGGCGGGTGAAGCGGATTGCCCCTGCCACGGTGGTGGTGCGGGAGGTCACCGTCTTTCGGGTCATGATCGAACCGGAGGCGGGGGCAGACTTTTTGCGCACCGGCATGAACGTCTCGGTGGATTTTATCGGGGAGCGGCAGCCTCAGGCGCTCACGGTGCCCTCGGTGGCCATCTTGCGGGAGCAGGGCCAAGAGGGAGTGATCCTGCTGGATCCGCGAACCCAGCGGCCCGTCTATCGACCGGTGGAAACAGGCCTCACCCAGGGCGGGATCACCCAAGTGCTCTCCGGCTTGCGGGCGGGGGATCGGGTCTTTACGGCGCTGCCGCCGGGGGTGAACCTGGAGACTTTGATCCGACAAGAGCAAAATCGCAGCGAAACCGCTCAAATCAAGCCACACCCATGAGCCTACCGATTGCAGCCCGAATGGCCTGGCAAATGGTGCGCCGCTACCGCCTGCGCACCGGTTTAAGCATGTTAGGGATCCTCATCGGCAACGCCGCCGTCGTGGCCATTGCCGGGTTTGGCCATGCTGCCCAGGAGCTGGCCGTGGATCAGTTCCGTTCTTTGGGCACCAACTTGCTCATTGTCTTTTCTTCCAGCTTGGGCCTGGCGGACGCCAGCAACACCCGTCCCATTACCCTCGACGATCTACGGGCAATTGCCGCGGAAGTGCCCGCTGTGTCGGCAGCCGTCCCCAGTCTTGTGGTCAATGTGCGCGCCGTGCGGGGGGGAGTGGATCGCCGCTATGAGGCCACAGGCACCTGGCCGGAGTATTTGTCGGTGCTGAATTTGGAGATCGAGGAGGGGCGCTTTCTCTTGCCAGCGGATATTGAGGAGCAGCGCCCGGTGGTGGTGCTGGGCAGCGAGGCCGCCCGCGAGCTGTTCGGCTTGGATCCCGCTGCCGCCATCGGGGAGACGGTGCTGCTGAACAACCTGCCCTTCGAGGTAATCGGCACGTTGCGTTCTAAGCCAACGGTGTTTGGCAACAGCGATGCCGGCCTGTTTTTGCCGGTGGATGTGGTGGCCAACCGGTTTGTGGGGCGGCGCTCCCCCTATGGCCTGGAACTGACGGCGATCTTCGTCTCGGCCCGCTCCGAAGCAGATCTGCCGGCTGCCGAGTTCCAGATCCGCAACTTGCTGCGGCAACGGCACCAACTGGTGGGGGAGGATGACTTCGTCGTCCGCAACCAAAAGGTGTTGCTGGACGGGGCGGCCAGGATCTTAACCTTGCTGCGGGTGCTGCTGACCGGCACGGCGGCCCTCTCGCTGCTGGTGGGCGGGGTGGGGATCATGAATGTGATGCTGATCTCGGTGTCGGAACGCACCTCCGAGATCGGGTTGCGCAAGGCGATCGGCGCCGATAGCCGGCAAATTTTGCAGCAGTTTGCCACCGAAGCTATTCTCATTGCCGTCAGCGGGGGCGTGGCCGGGATCCTCCTCAGCAGCGGCCTGCTGGTGGCGCTGCAAGTGTTCACCCCCCTGGCCACCCGCGTGGATGCAGTGGCGGTGGCGGTGTCCTTTTCCCTCTCGACGGGGATCGGGGTGGTTTTCGGCATTTTCCCGGCCCGCCAAGCGGCGCAACTAGATCCCATCGAGGCCCTGCGAGCCTGAGATCTCCCATTCGTAGGATAATGGGGGCTTACAGGTATTGAGTTGCCCGCCGTTCGCTAAGGAGCTTCCCCCTTGGTTAGAGAGCGAGTAGAGGTGATCGTCCCCGCCACCACCGCTAACTTGGGGCCGGGGTTCGATTGCATCGGTGCAGCCCTGGAGCTCTACAACCACTTCCAATTTCGCGAGATTCCCACCGGCCTCAGCATCCACTATCGCGGCAGCGATCACATCAGCCAGAGCAAGGACAACCTGGTGTACCGCGCTTTCTGCCGTGCTTTCGAGCTGCTAAGCAAGCCGGTGCCGGGGGTGGAGATTGAGATCACCCTCAACGTGCCCCTGGCGCGGGGCCTGGGCAGCTCTGCCACTGCCATTGTCGGCGGCCTGTTGGGGGCTAATGCTCTTGGATCGCTGAACCTGGCTCCTGAGACTCTCCTGCAGTTGGCCATTGCCCTTGAAGGCCATCCCGACAACGTGGTGCCCGCCCTCCAGGGCGGCTGTCAACTCTGTGTGCAGGGGCAGCAGGGGCAATGGGTATTTTGCCCGGTGGATTGGCACGAGCGCATCGGCCTAGTGGCGGCGGTGCCTAACTTTAAGCTGTCTACCCAGGCGGCCCGCGAGATCCTGCCCAAGTCCGTCAGCCTGGCGGATGCTGTCTTTTCCGTCAGTCACCTGGGGCTGCTTATCCGCAGCCTGCAGTCGGGGCGGGCGGACTGGCTGAAGGTGGCCTTGCAGGATCGACTGCACCAACCGGCGCGCATGGAGCTGATTACCGGCTTCAAAACCGTCCAGGCAGCGGCTCTGGCTGCCGGGGCCTATGGGGTGGTGATCAGCGGGGCTGGCCCCACGCTTTTAGCCTTCTGCGCCCCGGAGGAGCGAGAACGGGTGGGATGCGCCATGGTCGGCGCCTGGGAGCAACTGGATATCGAAGCAGAGGCCAAACCCCTGAATTTGGATCGACAGGGGGGACGGGTGGTGATCCATTCCCAAATATAGAGGAGGCCCTTGGGTCAAGCTGGTCACCCCGATTACAAAGGGGTCGTGCTTTTAGGCGTATAGGCCTTTCGCAGACTAGGACACCGCCCTCCCACTCAAGTTCCCGACCCTCCTTATCCCTCACCCCTTAACCCCTTTCCCTGCGGGAGAGGGGAGCCAGGAATCCACAGCACAAACCTGTTTGGGATGGGATCCCTTGAGAGGCTGGGCAAAACTTTTTCGGCGTCCCTACCCTGGCAGCAGCAGCAGCAAGGGGGGGAGAAACAGCCAAGCTGCCACAGCCAAAGCCGCCATCGCTGCCACTAACACCGCTCCAGCAGCGCAATCTTTGGCAATTTCTGCCAGCAGGTGATAGCGGCTGCCCAGGGTCAGATCCACCACTGCTTCCAGGGCAGTATTCACCAGCTCCAAGGCCATCACCATCCCGCTGGTCAAGCTGATCAGGGCCATTTCTACGGCGCTCAGCCGCAGGGCCAACCCTAAGACAAAGGCCACTACCGCCATAGCCAGGTGGATGCGAAAGTTGCGCTGGGTGCGGGCGGCGTACAGCAGGCCCTTTCCTGCATAGTAGAAGCTTTTACTTAGGCTAGTGGCCACCTGCCACGAGGGGGGGCGCTGCCAGGGATCCTGCGCCGCGAGGTCAGCCTCGGCTCCCGGGTCTGGTGCCTCGGAGGGATGGGCCGAATCGACCTGCGCTGAAGTGAAAGGGGCTCGCCGTCGCAATGCCGCCAAACGCAGCGGCTGGGGAAAACGGCTAGGGCTGCTGGCCATGGGTCACCTCCAGGTCTTCTTGGATGGCGGCAAGCAGGTGGTGCTGTTGCTGCAGCATGCGCTGTAGGGAAAGCTCATCGGGGTGATCCCATCCCAAGAGATGCAGCAGGCCGTGGCTGGCCAGCCAGGCCAATTCCCGCGACAGCCGCTGCCCCTGGGCTTTTGCCTGCGCGCAAGCGGTGGGTACCGAAATCACGATATCCCCCAGCAGGCGCACCCCTGTTATCTTCTGCAGCTCGACAGGGGTGGACGTCTCCTCGGCGGCAAAGGCCAGGACATCGGTGGGAGCGTCGATGTGGCGAAACTCGCGGTTGAGCTGGCGGATGTGCTCGTCGGAGGTGAGGCAAAGGCTGAGCTCGCAGGGATCCGTCACCCCCAGCTCCCGCAGCCACACCTCAAACCAACGGTGCCAAGTGGCTTCCTCAACTGGGCTGGGGACGTTTAGCTCCAGGTACAGATCCAGGAATCCCTCCATGCAGGCCTCACTCACACCCAAAATTGGCTCGCTGGCCCCATTGAGTACGGAGCGGAACGGCCACCCACGACTTGAGTCGCCCTTGCCAGTGGTCCAAACCTTCAATGTACTGTAGCGCTAACATTGCTGGCTGTGCTAGGGTGCCGCTGCGATAGCCATAAAAGACGCCTCCCCAGGCAAATACGCTGCAAACCCTGGAAGGGGGAAGTCAAGGAACCCCATGTAAGGGGAGCGGCGGCCAAGGTGATAGGGAAATCAGACGCAACTCTCGGACTTTCTTTGTCTGAGGGATGTCGGGGGTGCGGCTGGGCAGCGCCCTCCAAAGTTTGCTGCCAGGGTGCTCGGCCATCTCCCCACTCAAGTGCGGGGAGCGTCAACGCGCCCCCTACTCTGGGGGTTCACCCCGAAGTTCGGGCCAGGCTGCGGCGACCCTCTGGCTGGCAAGCTGTTGTAGCGTTTGCCGCAGCCGATTTTCCAGCTCTTGCCGGCAACTGTCTGGATCAACCCCTTGCTGGGAAAGAAGCTCCGCCGGGAAGAGATCCCCGGCGATGCCGACAGCCCAGGCCCCTGCCTGCAGATATTCTGCTGCATTGGCCAAGGTAACCCCCCCAGTTGGGATCAAAGGCAGGGATCCCAGCACCGGTTGCAGATGGCGCAGGTAACGGGATCCGCCAAGGCTTTCTGCCGGAAACACCTTTACTGCCGTTGCCCCGGCCTGCCAGGCCCTCCAGATCTCGCCGGGGGTGAGGGCGCCGGGCACAATGGGCAGCCCTGCTTCCCGACCCCAGCGGATGATGCTCTCGTCCGCAAAGGGGCAAACATAGAATTGGGCTCCCGCCTGCCAAGCCTGCTCTGCCATCTGCCGATTTAAAACCGTGCCCACCCCTACCCAGCAATGCGGGTAGTCTTGCCGCAGTTGGGCAATCAACTCCAGATACCGGGGAACTTGGGGAGTGATCTCAATGTGGCGGATCCCGGCCCGGATGGCCAGGGTGGATCCCTCAAGGGCTTGGGCCGGGCTGGCCGAGAGGCGGATCACCGCGATCAGGGGCTGCTGCCACAAATGGAGTAGCCAGGGGTGCCGCCACCCCTCTCTGAAGCTCTGTTCAGAACCCTCAAACACCATCTGTGGAAAAGCCCTCTCTCATCGATTTCTACCTTGCTTGGGTTGATTTTAAGTTTAATTGCAATTAAAAATAACCAAACAGCCCGACGGTAAAACAATGACAAGCTATAACAAATTTCCTTTTGAGAAGAAGGCTAAAATAGAATAAAGAACAGGCAAAAGTGGTGTTTATAGGGGCAACTGTTTGCGGGTTTGTAGCACTCGTTGGAGCGCTTACTTTTCCCATCCTTTCATGGCGTCGCTGGTCTCTCATTTTAGTAGCTATCTGCAGCCTTGTTAGCTCCTTAACCAACATTGAACTCGGCAGAGGAGAGGAGGAAGCTCCCTCAGGGGAAAGGTGGCGCATGGTAGCCCATCTCTACGAGGTAACTTTCTGGTTGGCATTGATCGTTTTCATCTTACTGGCATGAGGTTTTGCCGGCAGGTGAGCGGCTAGTTTATCGCCATTGTCTGGATGTTGTGTCGAGGTTGCTCTGGCTTGCCGGTTGTTTAGGTTGGGCACCGATTAGACCTGTGGGATCTGGAGATCGATACGAACCTAGCCGCAGTGAGGATCCCTCGCCCCCAGCCCCTCTCTCAAAGGGAGGGGGAAGTCAGGAATTGAAGGAATGAACGGTTTTACTGGTATTGAAAATAACCCAGCCGTTTTGCTTGTATCTTGTAACGATTTGGAGTAACGACAGCGGGCAACAGCGCGATTGGGCTCGATCAGTCCTTGCGAATCTTTGTATTCTTAGGGTCGGTAGGTTGGTTGCCGAGGGTGTGGGGAGTGGTCAAGCTCAGTTGTGGGACACACAGCCTGAAGGCATGGGTGATGGTCGGGTTGCTCGCCCTCCTGGTGCTGGGGGGACTGTGGCGGGTTGCTCCATCTCAGGCGCAGAATCTCCACCAACTGCAACAGCGGCAGCAACAGATCCAGCAACAAATCCGGGGCACCCAGCGACGCCTGGGAGAGCTGCGCCAAGCGGAAGAAGAAGCCCGTCGCCGCATGGGATCCCTGCGGCAAAACATCCAACAGACAGAAGCTAGCCTTCGCGACAACCAATATCGTCTGGAACAGGCCCAGAGGGCGCTAGAGCAAGCGCAGAAGGAGCTCCAAGAGCTGGAAGACCGCCTGAGACGGCAGCAGCAGGGCACGGCCGCCCGCTTGCGCTACATGCAGCGGCAGGGGGCGGAACATTGGTGGGCTTTGCTGCTCACCAGCCGCGACCTCAACGAGTTTTTCGATCGCCGCCACCAGTTGCAATTGCTAATCGAAGCCGACCGGCAGTTGATCCGAGAGCTGCAGGTGATGGCCAAGGAGGTGGATCAGCAGCGGATCGCCCTGGAAGCGCAGCGCAACGAGATTTCTTTAATCTTGCAGGAGCTGGCAGCCCAGAAAAACCAACTGCAGCAGCAGGCTGCCGCCCAAGAGCAACTGGTGGGCCGCCTGGCCAACGAGCGCGCCGCCTATGAAGCAGCCCAACGGCGTTTGGAAGCCGATTCCCAACAGTTGACCATCCTCATCCAGCAACTGATCGCCCAGCAGGCTCAGCAGCGGGGGGGCAGAGATCCGGTTCAGGGGACAGGCCGGTTGATCCCACCAGTGCGCGGGCCAATCACCAGCGGCTTCGGCTGGCGGGTTCACCCCATCTACGGAAGCCGCCGCTTCCATGCGGGGATCGACTTCGGTGTGCCCACCGGCACGCCAGTTCGGGCATCAGACCGGGGCACCGTCATCTACGCCGGCTGGTATGGCGGCTACGGCTACACGGTGATTGTCAACCACGGCGGCGGCATCACCACCCTGTACGCCCACAACAGCCGCGTCGCCGTTGGGGTGGGTCAGCAGGTACAGCGGGGGCAGGCCATTGCCGCTTCCGGCTCCACCGGCCTCTCCACCGGCCCCCACGTTCACTTCGAGGTGCGGGTCAACGGCCAGCCGGTGGATCCCCGCCGCTACCTTTGAAGCAGCGCATCTGTCGGCAACGGCTGCAGGGATCCCGCCTGCAAGATCCACCGCACATCGGCAATGGAGGATAGCTCCTCTGGGTCGTGGGAAACCACCAACACCGTCCAGGTGGATTTCAGCCGGGCCAGCAGCTCGATCAACTGCCGCCGCACCGACCAGTCCAGCCCTGCCGTCGGCTCGTCCAGCAGCAGTAGCAGCGGGCCGCGAATAAGCTGTACCGCCAGGGCCAAGCGCCGTTGTTGTCCGCCACTGAGATGGTTGGGGGAGGTGCACAGAGGGATCCCTTCCAATCCCACCTGTTTGAGAACGTTTTCAATCTCCTTTTGTTGCAGCTCCGGGTGGCCGAAGCGCATTTCCTCTAGCACCGTCAAGCCACAAAAGTGACGCTCCGGGAACTGAAACACCAGCCCCGCCATGCTGCGCAACTGCTGGGGGGAGAGCTCTGTTCCTCCCCAGGCAATCCGCCCGCGCGTGGGCCGCGCCAAGCCGGCCAAAATTTCCAGCAGGGTGCTCTTGCCGGCCCCACTTTTGCCCACGATCAGCCCCAACTGATTCAGGCCCAGCTCAAAGGAGAGATCCCGGAGAATCGGCTGAGGGAGGGTTGCCGGGTGGTAGCAGAGATCCTGAACCTGCAACATGAGCGGCGCCCCTGGGAAAGTTGTCGTTATTTTGGCACTGGAAAGCTCTGCCGGACAGCTACAACCATTCTTCTAGGCGCCCCAACTGATCCCGAAAGCCATAGGTGAGTTCGCGGTACCACTCCCGCAGCTCCAGTTGATCTACAGCTCGCCGCAAAGCCTCTTGGGAGCGCTCGATGGGGCGCAGAGCCGCAGACGGGATCCCTTCTTGAGCAGCCCATTGTTCAAACAGAGCCAGCTCCGTTTGCAAGTAGAGAATGAGGTTGGCCACATCCTGCGGGTGGGGGTAGCGGGTGGCATCTGGCATAAGACATCTCACCAGGGGAACTAGCTCCATTCTGGCCAAGAATCTGTCCCGCTGCCGCCTGAGGGCCCTATCCCCTCTCGCCTGCTTCTGTACTCTGGGCCGCAAAACGCAGATAATGCGGTGGGAAATGTTCACTGCCGTCGAGGGATCCATGAGCCAAAAGCTGCTGTTTGTGTGCCTGGGCAACATCTGCCGTTCTCCCGCTGCCGAAGGGATCACCAACCACCTGCTGCAGAGCAGCGGCCATGAGGGGGACATCCTCTGCGATTCGGCAGGTACAGCCGCCTACCACCTCGGCAGTCCCCCAGATCGCCGCATGCGACAAGTTGCCCAGCGCTATGGACTGGAGCTGCACGGCCAAGCCCGGCAAATTCATCCTTTGGATCTGCGGGAGTTCGACCTGATCCTGGCCATGGATCGGCAAAATTACCGCGATATCCTCAGCCTCGATCCCCAGAGAAGATATGCCGACAAGGTACGCCTAATCTGTAGCTACTGTCGTTCTCACACCGATGAAGAAGTTCCGGATCCCTACTACGGGGGCGAGGCAGGGTTTCACTACGTGATCGAGCTGCTCTGGGACGCCTGCAGCGGCCTGCTGGAATCCCTGATCCCTGGGATCCAATGCCCGCCGCTGCCCAGCCGCACCTGAAAGTCATCGATCAAGAAAACAACTACCACCTGAGCAGGTTAAAGCTCTCCATGTCGATGGTGGCGCGGTTGCGGTAGATCCCCAACACAATGGCCAAGCCCACTGCCGCCTCGGCAGCCGCCACGGTGATGACAAATACCGAAAACACTTGGCCGCGAATCAAGCCCGAGTCGACAAAGTTGGAGAAAGCCATAAAGTTCAGGTTGACGGCGTTGAGCATCAGCTCAATCGACATCAACACCCGAATGGCGTTGCGACTGACGATCAAGCCGTAGATGCCGATGCAGAAAAGAATTGCCGCGACCACCAAGAAAAACTGCAGTTGCAACATCACAAGAGGCTCCACTGGATACAGATGAGAGGGGCATCAGGAAAACGCTGGGCTGTATGGCCGAGAGCAGGCAGCTTCAACGCGTGCTCACCAGCTCTGCTGGGCGTTCCGACTCCGATTCAAGCTGTGGCCGGGCCCGCTCCAGCAAGCTGAGATCCCCTTCTTGGGCTTGGGGAACGACAAACTCTCGACGCGCCAGCACAATGGCCCCGATCAACGCCATCAGCAGCAAAACAGAAGCCAACTCGAACGGCAACAGATAGTCGCTAAAGAAATGCCCACCCATCACCAAAGCACTGCTCGTGGGCTGGATCGGCTCCAACTGCCAGGGGGTATTCAGGGCCATTGCCGTCAGGAGGGCAAACAGCCCCAAACACACCGCCGCCGTCACCCCATTGCGCAGCCAGCCCAACTTCAAAGGAGCGAAAGTATAGCGCCGGTTCACCAACATGATGGCGAACAGGATCAGCACGTTGACGGCGCCGACGTAGATCAACACCTGAGCTGCAGCCACAAAATCGGCATTCAAGAGGAGGTACAGCCCGGCCATGCTCAAGAAAACGCCCCCCAATAGAAAGCCGGAATAGACGATGTTGGGGGCCCAAACCACTCCCAGGGCAAAGCCGATGGCCATCGCCGAGAGCACCCCAAAGGTAACCAGTTGTACGCCTTCTCCGAGGGTCATGAGAGATCCGTCCTTAGCCAGTTTCTATTGCTGCTTTCTTACCACTGTACTGTCCTGGCGGATTTAAGAGAAGCCCGACTCCTTTTTCAGATCGATAGAGAAATCTCTAGAGTTGGGTCTCACCAACTGCCGCCCGCTCCGCCACCTCCGCTGCTACCGCCACCGAAGTCTGAATCTCTACCTGAATCTCCACCGAAGTCTGAATCTGTGTCTGTGTCGCTGAGCTCGGGGATGACCACCTCTCGCTCGCTGCGGTACCCGCAGATAGGACAGCTCAGGATTTCCAGCTTCAAGCCGCTAGAGGAATAGGTGGCTTCCCTGAGAACCTGTGTGGTGAGGTCGAGGGTGAGGGCTTGGCACCGAGGGCAGTAAAGGTGTCGGGAGAGCGTGCCTTCGCGCACAACCACAGCTATTCCTTGACAGGTAGGACAAAACCAGCCGTAGTAGCGAGCTCTGCCGCGGCTCCTGGCCAGGCGATGCTCTTGGGGAAGGTACTTATCCAGAAGCTGGGGCTGGATGAGTCGCATGGGTCGACCACAGGCTTGACAGACCACGGGCTGAAAAGGGATCCCCCGCTTCCGGCCCAAGGTGCCGTCAGTGGCCAAAGCAGCCACAACCGGCAAAGCCAACCCCAGCCAAGTGCCGCTGGACAATCCTAGGAACAGGCCAAGGCAGAGGGATCCCGAATAGAGGAAGAGACGAATGGGGTCGCTCTGAACCGAAGAGAGCACAGCACCTGTTCTTGGATCTCTGCGTGTCAGGGAGAGGACTTGTCTTCCCCCTCGCTCAGCCCTTAGAGAGACGGGCATGCGAGAGCGCTGCCACCCCAGTCCCAAAATGATGATCCCCAGCAGCAGCAGGATCCCTTCCACCAGGGAAGAATCAATGCCCTGGGTCACTGCCCCAGAAGAAGTTGCAATCGTTGAGGTGGTAACTTCAGAAGCTGCCGCAGGAACATTGGCAACGGGCTGGCCCTGCAACACCGAGGTCAACTGCTGCACCCCCGCCAGAGTGCCGCCATCAAAATCCCCATTGCGAAACCGAGGCAGGATCTGCTGGTCGATAATCTGCTGGACTCGGCTGTCGGGGAGGATAGCGACCAGGCCCCTGCCCGTTTCGATTTCCACCCGCCGATCCCCTACCGAGATGAGAAACAAAACCCCGTTGTTTTGGCCTGCCTTGCCGATCCCCCAGTAGTTAAATAGCTGCGTGGTGAAGTCTTTTGGTGTTGCATATCCCTGAGTATTCGGCACGGTAACCACTGCCATCTCGGCACTGGTGCGCTGCTCAAGCTGAGTGATAAGACGGTTGAGCTCGTTTTCGGTGCTGCTGCTGAGGATGTTGGCGGTATCGGAAACCCACCCTCCATACTGACGGCGGGGGTTGGGCACTTGTTCAAGGGTAATGGCCCAAGCGGGCTGCGGCAGCAGGGATACAACTAGCAAAACTGCCGCCCAAACTTTCGGCATGGCTTACCTGGCTGATCGCTGCCTAGGTTCTAGCACAGCTGTCTCGGCTAGACTGGCAGTCCTTTTCCCAGGGAGAGAGGGGAGTTGGGGAACGGTTGAGACAAGCCGCTTCTTGTTGCTAGTAATTGTTAACAGCAACCGGCCCTCAGTCCGGCCAAGGGAGCCAGGCTTCTTCTTCCCATTCCACTTCAAAGCACTCCCGGGCGGCCTGGAGAAAATGTTCGATCAAAGCAGGGATCCCTGGCGCCGTGGGGCAAATGTCGTAGATACCAATCACCTGCGAGCCGGGCAGATACCGTTCCCACAGCTCTAGATTGGGTTGCAATAGGAGGGATCCCTGTTGCAGGATCCCCCAAGGCTGCCACAGTTGGGCGTTGCCCATCAGCTTTTTGCGCTGCCAGCTTAGATCGGCACGGGTACGGGCGGCAAAGCAACTGATTTTGTTGCGGTAGCCCCGATCCTGGCCACCTTGGCCGCGGACAGAAGCGGGAGCATCCACCTCAATGCCCAGCGCCGCCAGCCCCTCTACCCAAAAACGGCAGCAGAAGTCGTACACCTGGGCTCGCCGCAAATTGGGCAGCCGAGCTTGGAGGTAAGAGAGGGGCAACACCAAGCTGTAGGTCAGCTCTGCTGCATCTTCCGCCGCCTGGTGCAACACCGCCCGTCCTCCGGTGGGCCGGCGCACCATCGGGATCCCTGGCGGCAGATCTGGCCAGGCCTGGTGACGTCCCAGAGAGAGGGTAAGCCGATCCCAGCCGTAAAAGCGCAAACAGGGCCTGGGATCCTGGCGCAGCCGCTGCAAAAGCCAAAAGTCCTGCTCCATCTGCCAGCCGCCAGCGGCCACGCGATAGGGCAGCCAAGAGCCCTGGGATCCCATCAAGCTTTGGGAAACTCAGCCTGGAGCTGCTCATCGTACTCATCGGCCAAGCTGGCCACAAGGGTGATGGCGCGCGAGATCTCGCCAGCGCTGAGCCCTTCCAGAGTGCGGTGGTGGTTTAGCACCACTTGGTTGTTCCAGATGCAAAAACGGGCTTCCAGAGTGTCGCTCCAGTTCTTCTCCAGCAGCTTCTGCATAAGCTTAGCCGGCTCCGCCACCGGCAGAGAGAGAACGGGAGACCACACCAACAGGGTATCTTCGGGGGACTCGCCGCTCAGGTGGACGAACACTTCCACGGTGCCGTAGGTGAATTTCCAGGTGTGCCCCTGCTCGTGGTTTTCGTAGGCGGCATCTTCTTTGAGGCTGGAAACCACTGCCGAGACTATTTCAACGTAGCGAGGGGGCTCTTCCACTAGTCCTGGGAAAACCTCTGAGGAACGTTCGATGAGCGGCTCGCTGTAGGCCATGGCCTTTTTCCCTACTCCCTGTCAACCACCTTAACTATACTCCCTAGGAGTCTGAGCTCCTAGCCGGATCCGGCTTGCGCCAGAATGGAGCTGCTTTGGGTTAACTGCAAGCGCTATGGCAACTGCATCTAGCCCATCCCAGAAAGCTATTGGTATTGTGGGGGCCTTGCCAGAAGAAGTGGCCATGCTCACCCAGGCCATGGAGACCCATTCCGTCCATACCTACTTGGGGCGGCAGTTCCATCAGGGATCCCTAGCTGGGCAGCCGGTGGTGGTGGTTCAAGGGGGGGTGGGCAAAGTGCGAGCGGCAACTACGGCAGCCCTGTTGGTGGCCCACTTCCCTTTGCGGGGCATTATCTTTACCGGCGTGGCCGGCGCCTTGGCCGATCACCTGCAGATGGGGGATGTGGTGCTGGCCCATGCCGCCATCGAGCACGATTTCGGCACCGGACGGCCCGAAGGCTTTGTCTTGGGGATCGACTTTATCCCTGAGTTGCGCCATCCTCTAGCGGAGGCCGATAGTGCCCTTTACGACCTGATCGTGGCCCAAGGGGAGCGGATCCCTCTTCACCCGCTGCAGGGGCGGCAGCCGGTCATCCACCAAGGCCTGGTGGCCACCGGCGATGTATTTGTGGCCGACGCCAAGCTCCGGCATCAAATTCGCGAGCGCACCGGAGCCCTGGTCGTGGAAATGGAAGGAGCGGCGGTGGTACGGGTGGCGCAAGAAGCTGGGATCCCTTGTCTGCTGGTCCGATCGGTTAGCGACATAGGGAGCGATACCGATTTTCTAACTTTTTTTCAGACAGCGGCTCTCAACTCGGCAGCGGTGGTTCACAGCGTTTTGCAAAGCTTGCCTCCTCCCCTCTGACTCCGGACAAAAGCGGACTTTTGCTCCAGGTTGAGGCTTTCTTCCCGCTCCTACTAGGCTTAGCTAATCCACATGAAGGCAGAAAGGTGCGTTGGCGAGGTTGCCCGGTGTGCCCCAAAGTGGCCTCCGGCCCGCTACGCGAACGGATGGAGTTCAAGTCGAGGACTAGAGGAAAGCCCTCGTCAATCTAGCCGTGGGGAGGAAGCGCCGCCCGCTAACAGAAGTTACTAATCCTACTCCGGTGCAAGTGGCCAAGATAGAAGCCACCTAGCAGGCTTAAGAACCTCGCACCGCTAGCGCAAATGCTACTTTCTTCCCGGGAGCAGTTTCCCTGTTCGCGCCGGCGAGACGGAGCCCTCAACCTTTAGCCCTGGGGTAGCTTACCGCCAGAAAAAAGCTTTGGCCCCTGCCTTTAGACAGGGGCTTTCTCTAAGCTAAGTCGGAGCGAAAGGATTTGAACCTTCGACCCCCACTACCCCAAAGTGGTGCGCTACCAAGCTGCGCTACGCCCCGACGCACCTAAGCCAGAGAAAATCTCTGGAGGTGCTTTACCAGTTTAGCTTCTAGAACCGGATCCCGGCAAGTGCAAGGCCTTGGTTACCGGATCCTGTAGAACACATGCTAGCATAGCTGAGCTGTCAAAATACCACACGCCCGAACTACCGGGTGTCCTCAACGGGGATCCGTTCGGGCGGAGGCTAACCCGTAGGAGATAACCAACTCATGAGCGTAGTCAGTTTGCCTCAACTGCTGGAGGCAGGGGTACACTTCGGCCACAAGGCCAGCCGCTGGAACCCCAAGATGCGGCCCTACATTTTCGCCGAGCGCAACGGCATTCACATCATCGACCTGGTGCAGACGGCCCGTTACCTCAACGAAGCCTATGAATACGTGCGGGAGGGGGCCGAAAAGGGGTGGCGTTTCCTGTTTGTCGGCACCAAACGGCAAGCCGCCGGGATCATCGCCCATGAGGCCACTCGCTGTGGCAGCTACTACGTCAACCAGCGCTGGCTGGGGGGCATGCTCACCAACTGGGCCACCATCAAAACCCGCATCGACCGCCTCAAGGAAATCGAGGAGATGCAGAGCAGCGGCCTGCTGGATCGCCTGCCTAAGCAAGAAGCGGCCCGCCTAAAACGGGAATTGGCCAAGTTGGAGAAGTACTTGGGCGGCATCAAAACTATGCGCAAGCTCCCCGACGCGGTAATCATCGTCGATCAGCGGCGGGAGGCCAACGCCGTTCAGGAATGTATCAAGCTCAAGATTCCGATCATCTCGCTGCTGGATACCAACTGCGATCCTGACCTGAGCGATGTCTTCATCCCCTCTAACGACGACGCCATCCGAGCGATTAAGCTGATTGTAGGCAAGCTGGCCGATGCCATCTACGAAGGGCGACATGGGCAGCTCGACACAGTCGAAGAGGATGAGTACGACTACGAGGGGGCCATGGACATGGATCTAGAGGATGACATTCTGGAAGATGTGGAGGATGAAGAGGAGGGGGATCCCGAGCAGGGAGAGTAACCCTTGGGCCGAGGGTGGGGATCCTGGGTGGTTCGAGTTGCTCCCTGTCCATCCTTTCTCCAGAAGCCTGTATCCTTAAAATCCAGATTCATCCTTTGTTCTGCTCCTGCCTATCCTCTGCATCCGGTCACATCCTTTCTGCCTCTTTGTACGATGTGAGATTTGAGGAACCCTCATGAGTATTGATGCCAAATTGGTCAAAGAGCTGCGCGAAAAGACGGGCGCAGGCATGATGGACTGTAAAAAAGCCCTGGAAGAGTCCGGTGGCGATATGGAGAAAGCCATCACCTGGCTGCGGCAGAAAGGGTTGGCAGGGGCAGCCAAAAAGGCCAGTCGCGTGGCGGCTGAGGGGGTTGTCGATAGCTACATCCACTTCGGCAACCGGATCGGTGTGTTGGTGGAGGTGAACTGCGAGACGGATTTTGTGGCCCGCAACGAAGACTTTAAGAAGCTGGTGCAAGATATTGCCAAGCAGATTGCCGCCTGCCAAAGCGTGGAGTACGTCAGCATTGACCAGATCCCTCCCGAAGTGGTGGAGCGGGAAAGGGCCATCGAGATGGGCAAAGAGGATCTGGCCAGCAAGCCTGAAAACGTGCGGGAAAAGATCGTGCAGGGCCGCATCGAGAAGCGCCTGAAAGAGCTGTCCTTGATGGATCAGCCCTTTATTAAAGATTCCTCGATTACCGTAGAGGAATTGGTGAAGCAGCACATTGCCAAGCTAGGGGAAAACATCCGGGTGCGGCGGTTTGCCCGCTTCGTCTTGGGAGAAGGGATCGAGAAACAAGAAGCGGATTTTGCCGCTGAGGTGGCCGCTCAGGCCGGTCTCAAGCCAGCACAGCCAGCGCAAGTGGCAGAAGTTGCAGCCGCTCCTCCCGCAGAACCTGTGGCTGACCAACCTGCTGCCGAACCTCCAGCAGAGTCCGTTGCCCCAGAACCCGTCGTCGCAGAATCTGCTGACGCAGAGCCAGCGCCTGCTGCTGAGGGCAAGCCCTCCAAAAAGGGCTCCACCAAGAAGAAGAAATAAGCCCATTCCACGCTGCGGATGGATCCCTGAATTCACCCCGATTGGTGGAAGCAGCCTACTCGGTGGGCCTCTCCACCCTGAGGGGGGCTGGCTAGGTGGTGACTTCCTCACGGGAAGCGTCCTGGGAGGGTATTTGGGGCTTTCCTCCCTTTTTGCCTTGGCACGGCAAAGTGTGAACTGAAGAACAGCTCTTTTGATTGCTGGCCATGAGCTACCTTTTGCGCAATGTGCTGATTCCCACCGCCACCGGCTACGAGACTACAGATGTCCGCATTGAAGGGGAGCGGATCGCTGTCATCGGCAAAGAGCTGGCGGCAGTGGGCCCAGATGGCGTAGAGCTCGATGCCCACAACAAGCTTTTGTTGCCCGGCTTTGTCAACGCTCACACCCACTCTTCGGAGCTGTGGCAAAGAGGGATCATCCCGCCCTACCCGCTGGAGCTGTGGCTGGCACAACTGCACGAGTACGCGCCCCCGGATCCAGAAAAGATTTATCTCAGCGCCCTGGCGACAGCGGTGGAAACCTTGCTCAGTGGCGGCACGACCGTAGTGGATCACCTAATCCTCATCCCTGGCCAGGAGCTGGCCACCCTCGAGGCGGCGGTGCGGGCCTACCGAGAAGTCGGGATCCGCGCTTTCATCGGCCCCCTGCTCCAGGATCAAGCCCTCTCTCAGGGGTTGCCCAGCGGCTCCTTTTCGGATCGGGAGCTGGAAACCTATCCTCTCTCCACAGCGGAGGTGTTGGCCATTGTGGAAGAGGCAGTGCAGCGCTTTCACCGGCCAGAGGAGGGCATCACGCTGATGGTGGCCCCCACCGGCATCCAACTCTGTTCTGACAAGCTGTTTGAGGGCTGCGCGGAGTTGAGCCAGAAGTATGGCCTCCCCCGCCATGCCCACCTGCTGGAAACCCGCGCCCAGCAGAGATTGGCCCAGGAAAAGTACGGCTGCAGCGCAGTCGAGCACCTGGAGCGCTTGGGCTACCTAGACCGGAGAACCTCCCTGGCCCACTGCGTCTGGCTTACCGATGCCGATATCGAGATCTTGGCCCGCACCGGCTCTACGGTTGTCCACAACCCCTTGAGCAACCTGCGCCTGGGCAGCGGCATCGCCCCCATCCTCAAGTACCGGCAGGCGGGGGTGAACGTGGCCTTCGGCTGCGATGGGTCAGCCAGCAATGACTCCCAGGATCTCCTGGAGGCCATTAAAATCGGCACCATCCTGCACAACATTACGGATCCCGACTACCGCCACTGGATCTCGCCGCGGGAGAGCATCGAGATGGCCTCTCGCGGTGGGGCCATTGGTCTAGGGCTGGGAGAGGAGCTGGGATCCCTGGAGGTGGGCAAGCAGGCGGATCTGGTGCTTTACGACCTCACCCAACTGTCGCTGTTGCCCCGCACGGATCCCATTGGTCTACTGGTGCTGGGCCGGCCCACCCAGGTGGTGCACAGCGTCTGGGTCAGGGGGAAGCGGGTGGTGGCCAACGGCGAGGTAACGACGGTGGATGTGGCCAAGCTACGGCAGGAGCTGTTCGCTCACAGCACCTGGGATCCCTTCCGTCGCTCGCAGCAGGCAGCACAACTGGAGGCCCGCTACCGCCAGGTGATGGGTCTGCCAGAATAGCCCTAGAATTGTCGGGGCCGACCGTGGGAGCAGCAGCCGATTGGGCCAGAGCCACCGAGCAGGTGAAGCGGCAGGCGCTGGCGCTGGGCTTTGACAAAGTCGGCATTGCCAGCGCGGCGGATCCCCCTGACTTGACGAGCTTGCGGGCCTGGCTGGCCGCGGGCATGGCCGCCGACATGGCCTGGATGGCCGATCCCCGGCGAATGGATCCAGAGCGGGTGCTGCCGGGAGTACAATCTCTGGTCTGTGTGGCCCTCAACTACTACACCCCCACCTGCTACAGCCGGGATCCAGCTAAAGGCAAGATCTCCCGCTACGCGTGGGGGCGGGACTACCACCGCGTGTTGGGACGGCGGCTGAAGCAGCTCCACCTCTGGATGCAGGCCCAGTTTCCGGACTACCGCGGTCGATTCTACGTCGATACCGGCCCAGTGGCGGAAAAGCCCTGGGCCATGCAGGCGGGCTTGGGCTGGATCGGAAAAAACGGCCTCTTGCTTACCCGCGAATACGGCTCCTGGGTATTTCTGGGGGTAATCCTGACCACTCTCCCGTTGATCCCCGACCGGCCCCACACCGCCCACTGTGGCACCTGTAGCCGCTGTCTGGAGGCCTGCCCCACCCAGGCCATCGTCAGCCCAGGGGTGGTGGATTCCCGCCGCTGCATTGCCTACCACACCTTGGAAAGCCACGCCGAGCAGATCCCTGCCGAGATCGCCCAGAACCTACACAACTGGGTGGCCGGCTGCGACATCTGCCAAGAGGTCTGCCCTTGGAACCAGCGCTTTGCCCGGCCCAGCCGGATCCCCGATTTTCAGCCTTACCCTTGGAATGTTGCCCCCGATCTCCAAGAACTGGCGCGGATTGGCGACGAGGAGTTCGACCGCAGGTTTCCCGCCTCTGCCCTGCGCCGCCTCAAGGCCCACCGGCTGCGCCGCAACGCCCAAGCCGCTCTCAGCGGCCATTCGGGCTCCACAGCCCACAGCAACGATTTGGAAGCCCATACTCCCGTTCCTCACCCTGAAGCGCTCCGCGCCGCTGACGCGAACGGGTAGAGGGCGGGCTTCATGGCTTACGCCACGCTTCGCGAACAGGGATCCCTGCTATCGCAGCGGGCGTTTCCTGAGCTTTAAGAACGGGATGCCCCACCGCTCTGGATTTGATTCCCCTCGCCAAGTTGTGATCCCGTGACAGGCTTAGCCCGCAGTAGGGGCAATCGTGCCACCTTTCGTGGAGTTTTTTGGGAACCACCTGACCACACCCAGAACACTCTTGACTCATGCCGTTTGGATTCCCTGCAATCGTCAACAGCCCAGCTCTTTCAGTCGTCCACGCCCTAGCACCCCCTATTGGCTTCCCCTCTTCTCAGACCCTAACCCTGCCTGGATAACGATTACGAAGACTATTACCCCAGCTACCGGCACAACCTACTGCAATCCGGGTGGAAACCCCTGTACCGCCATTTCGATGCCGAGTATTCCTGTGCGGGATCCCTGGGCGTTGGCCGAAAAATTTTTGGAGATGTGTGCAGCGATATTGCCAATGCGGTAGGACGTAGAGAGTACAGCGCGCTTCTCAACTTTCAGAGAATACCTGTTACAAGATCGAAGGGTTTTGGAATAGCGTCACTCCACCTCTGCCCAGCCCCGACCATACAGTATTTCATGATCAGCTCTCCACGCAGACGCCGATTCAGCAGCAGGTGAGCCGGGATCAAGTTCCCATCGATGACGTTTTAAGGCGCCTGCAGGAAATGACCGTTCTCAGAGTTTTAGCGCATCTGGGGCGACTGGTGCAGTTGGCGCAATTCCATATGGAGCGCTACTTCTACCATCCAGTCGAGCGGTTCAGCAGTTGGGAGGAAATCAGCAGCCTGGGCACCACCTATGCCTTCTGACCGGAGCCGCAGATTTGGCTACAAGTTCAGGCCACCTATCACAACTGCCGCCGCTACACCCTGCTGGGCGTGGCTCTCAGGCCCTTGTTCGCAAGGTTACTTACAATCTGGCAGTGATGGTGAGCGGCTACCAAAGCCGGATCGGGCAAATCCACAGCCCCTATCCAATCAGTTCTTTTCCCACCGAAATTCAGGCCTTTGCAGCTTCTACAGCAGGAGCGATTGGCGGTCTTGGTGCACGGGATCCCGGGTACGGGCAAAACGGGATGGACGCAGGCAGTGACCCACGAGCTGCTGGGGCCCCTGCGCTATGCGGTGCTCATCTTGGATCACGAAGCCGTGCAGGAGTTCATCGCGCCCCCCTACCTGGAGGGGGTCTGCCTGATCATCAACGAAGCCGATCACCTCGCCCAAGACCGAGCCAGCGAGGTAGCCCAGCAGAGCACCAAAACCGAACGCATCCTCAGCCTGATAGATGGCACCCTTCACCAAAGCGTGCTCGCTCCCGATTATCTCGACTGCGAGCAGAGGTTGGTGGTGTTAATGACCTGCAACACGACCGAGCGCCTGGAGCCGGCCGTTTTGCGCCAAGGGCGGGTGGACTTGGTGCAGGAGTTTACCCACCGGTTTGCTCGAGCTGCTATCGGCAGCCACCTGTTCTCCTCTCCGGACAGGTCAGGGGAGCAACTGAGGCCAATCTTCGATTTGGGTCAGGCTGGGGTGGGCTAGGTAGCCCGCAGTTGAACCGGCATGACCAAATAGCAGAGGCGCGTCGCTCCAATCGGCTTCCAGATGGCCGGCTGGGTAGCGCCGTTCAGCTCCAGGCTCACCTGCTGTGTATGAAACACCTTAAGGGCCTCCAGCAGGTAGCGCACATTAAAAGCCAGCTCCAGGTCAGGGCCGGACATCTGTACCGGCAGAGATTCCTCGCCGCTGCCCACATCGGGCGCCTCGGTGCTGATGCGTAGGGTTTGGGTTGCCTCAGAAAGGTTGAACTTGATGATGTCGTTCCGCTGGGCAGCAAACACCCCCACTCGCTCCAAGGACTCGATCAAAGGCCGACGCTCCAGGGTTACATGCCGCTCAAATTGCCGGGGGATCAGGCGGTTGTAGTCGGGGTACTGGCCCTCCAAAAGGCGGCTGGTAATCCGCTGCTGGCACTGAGCGCTGCCGGCGCCAGGGGGCAAAATAAATTGCACCTGCGACCGGTCAAACCGCAGTTCCACCGCGGAGGCAGCCGTCTGGGCGCCGAGGATGCGCTCCACCTCTCGTAGAGTCCGAGCGGGAATGGTGAAATCCAGCTTCGTCCCCCCAGCCGCCAAATCAACTGGGATCCCTTCCGCCTCCACCTGAACTATCGCCAGGCGATGTCCATCGGTGGCCGCAAACTCCAGCCGCGGCGGATCCCCGGTCAAGAGCTTGACATGTACACCCGTAAGCACTTGCTTGGTGTCATCACCGGAAGCGGCAAAGAGGGTTTGGCCAATCCCTTGCAGCAGGCTCTCGATGGGCAGCTCAAGGATCTGGGCGGCTAAGCTCTCCTCCTCAGCATCGGCATCGGCAGTACGGGGCGCTATCTCGGGCAAGGTGGGATACTCTTCCGCAGGCATGCCGCGTAGCTGGTACTGGCCGGCGGCCGATGTAAGGGTCACGGCAGCGCTCTCCGGCACTTGGCTGAGGCCGATCGGGCCGCTAGGCAAACGGCTGACGATGTCGCTGAGCAGCTTGGCCGGCAGAGTGGTGCGACCGGATCCCTTCACCTCGGCCTCGAACTCGCTGCGAATGCCCAAGTTCAAGTCAAAGGCCGTCAGGGCAACCCGCTGTGCCTCTGCACTTGCCTCTACCAGCACGTTGGCCAAAACTGGCAGGGCAGGACGGCTGGCAACGGCTCGGCTAACTGCAGCAAGGTGGTGGCTGAGCTCAGCTTGCTCACAGGTGAAGCAAAGACAACCGGCAGGTAGGTCGACAGCCTTGCCGAAGGACTCTGTCCTGTTGACGGGGAAGGGATCCCCAGACCTGCCGTCGCGCGGGGCAGACGCGGGCGATCCGGTTTCGACTTCCCAATCCGCAGGACGTTGAGCTTGCACCATCAGGGGACTTGCGAGCTGAATACGCCTATCCTACACCGCCTGCTTCCCACGGATCCCTCCCTGCCCAGACGAGTTTTGCAAAAAATTTTCCTCGCGCGCGCAGGATAAAGTTAAAAATCACGATCCCTACCCAATTTAATTTTTTAATCTAGTAGTAGTAGGGGCTGTGGAAACTGTGGAAATTGATCGGAAAAACCTTGCGCCACAAGCTTTTGATCGTATTCCCCACCTGTGGAAAAACTGTGGATAACTTGGCCAACTTTCCACAAGGTATAAATACTCTGTGGATAACTCGGGAGGTTTTTCCACAAGTTTTCCACAGATTTTTGAAGTTTTCCACAAGTTTTCCACAGGCTGAGGGGGATGAAAATGTTGCTATTCCCTGACAAATTTATAAAACTTAACGTACGACCAGTGTGGGATGCTCTAATCTAGTGGTTCGTTGCTCTAGATGTGGTCTGGGGATCCCATGAAGGCTGGGGGCGGCCTTCGGGGGATTTCCACAGGTTTTCCACAGGCTGCTCGGGAAAACCGTGGCAGCCTGCGGGAGGCTGGCCAGGCCCGCCAGACCAAAAGCTCGCATCGAGCTCAGGTGCGGCTGAAGCTGCTGACCGCGAGCTTCTGTTTGGCATGGTTACTGTCATTTCGGCCTCAGCCGGAGCAGTTTGCTTATGCTCAACTGCCCATAGCAAGTCAGGGTCGCTTCTCCAGAAGCGTGGATGCCTTGTTTCAAGATGAAAACGACCGTTTGCAAACGGCGGTCAAAGACCGATTGGCTACCGCCCAGCCGTCAGGGTAAAAGGATCCCCCACTCAATTTCAGGTAGTCTCTTCAAATTGCTCTTCGTTTGAGTCTTCAGTTACTTCTTCCGGTTGCAGCGGGGCCTCTTGGCAGCGCTCCATGGCCTGAAGCAGAAGGGCTTCCCCTTCTTGCAAGGTTTCGATGCGACAGAGAAGGGCGCGAAACTGAGAGGCGCCGGCAAAATCCTTGATGTACCAGGTCATGTGCTTGCGGGCCTGACGGATGCCACGTTCTCCCTTATACTCCCAGAGGCCCCGCAAGTGTTCTAAAGCCATTTGAATCCGATCCAGGGGGGTAGGAGCCGGCCTTTCTTGGCCGGTTTTCAGGAAGTGATCGATTTGCCCCACCAGGAAGGGGTAGCCCATCGTGCCGCGGGAGCACATCACCCCGTCGGCTCCGGTCTCCTCCAGACACTTTACCGCTGCATCAGTCGAGAAAATATCGCCGTTGGCGATCACCGGAATGCGTAAGTGCTCTTTGACCCGGCGGATCCAATCCCAGCGAGCCTTGCCGCTAAAGCCCTGGGCGCGTGTGCGGCCATGCAAAGTAAGCAGTTGCGCTCCAGCCTCCTGCAGCCGATGGGCAAAATCCAGAATGTTGATCTCCTGATCTGACCAGCCCAGGCGAGTTTTCACTGTAACAGGTACAGGTACAGCCTTGGCCACCGCTTCCACAATCCGGGCTGCCGTGTCCGGCTCCCGCAGCAGGGCAGAGCCGCCGCCGTTTCTGGTAATCTTGTTTACTGGGCAGCCCATGTTGATATCCACCAAGGTCGCCCCCTCATCCACGGCCATGCGAGCCGCTTCGGCCAAAAAGTGGGGCCGGCAGTCGAACAACTGGATGCCGATGGGCTGTTCTCCTTCACCCACTTCCATAATGCGGGGCAGCTCGCGGGCATAGTGCAACCCGGTGGCGTTCACCATCTCGGTGTAGACCAGGCTTTGCGGGGCAAAGCGGCGTACCAACCCCCGAAACACTTTGTCGGTTACGCCTGACAGGGGTGCCTGAAAGACACGACTAAAAACCTTTACCCCCCCAATCTCAAGGGGCTGGGCCATTCGAGCTTGCAATTGCGGCGAAAGCTGCAGGCTCATCGGGATCCGGAGAAAGCAGACAGCAACTTACCCTTCTTTGTTGACAAAGTAGAGAAGGCCTAGGATGCGCGCTTGTTTGATGGCTTTGGAGACTTGCCGCTGCTGCTTGGCAGTCAGCCCCGTGATGCGGCGGGGCAGGATCTTGCCGCGCTCGGTTACAAATTTCTTGAGCAGCTCAACATCGGTGTATTTGATCGGCTCTCCCGGTTTGATGGGAGACAGGCGGCGACGAGCGTAAACCATAGGTCAGGAGAACGGTAAAGCGTCTTGAACTATTTGATCTCTTTATGGACGGTGTGGCGGTTGCACTTGGGGCAGAATTTCTTCAGCTCCAAGCGGGCCGTGGTGTTACGGCGATTTTTGGTGGTGGTGTAGCGGTTTACCCCCGGAGAACGTTTGTTGACGTTGGTGCGGCACTCCGTACATTCCAGGGTAATGATGATGCGGGCACCCTTTGCTTTGGCCATAGTGGATCCCAAGATGGAGGTGAAAGTCGGCTCGAGATCCCCAAAACCCCAGCCAACGAGGTTGGAGATGGGCTACCTCGCAAGCGCGATCACCAATTATCCAACTTTTCTTTGACGGAATCAACCCAGTTTTTGACTTGCCTGCCGGTTTGTTGGCGGAGGGCGCGGGTGTTCCGATCCACGTCCCTGCTCAGGCGCTGCATCTGTCTGGAAAGATCGCGCACAGTTTCGTTGCGCTGAGCTTTGCGCAACAGGTCGCGAGCAGCGGACTTGACGTCCTCGGCGGCTTCTCCCTCCAGAATTTCCTGCAGCAGCCGCAGGGCTTTTTCATCCAGGTGGTAGCCTCGCTCCGATTCCACCACCAGGGTGCGTCCGGCGCGGTCGTGGATGCTCTGGCGTTTTTCTTTATCGAAAAGGGCGAACAGGCCATCGGCAGCCAAAGGCACCAGCAGGGCTTCCGTGAGGATAAACAGCGAGAGCACCCCTTCGCGGGCCAGGGAGCGCACCAGATGGGGTGAGGCCTCGGTTTCGGGATCCAGGGTTTTGAGGTTCAGCAGCCATTTGCCGAGGCTTTGGCCGGCGGGGCGGGATTGGAAGTAGCCGCGGTTCACCAACCAGGTGGCAAAAAAGGCGATGTAGCCGGTCATATCCACGGCGCCCGCATCGGCTCCCACCAGGGAAGCCAGGCCCTGCGCCAGGTAGGAGACCCCCAGCCCCAGCCCAAAATCCAGGGCAAAGGCTCCGATCCGTTTGCCCCAGGGGGCCAGTTTGGGCAGGGTTTCCTCAGCCTGGGGGACGCTGGCTGCTTGAGAAGCCGGTCGCTCGGCTTGCACAGGAGGCAGAGAGGTGGCGGGGGGCAAGGCGCTGAAGGCCTGCCACTCGCTGGCGTTTTGCTCCAGTTGCTCGGTTTTGGGCCGTTCGGGATAGGGTCTGGGATCCGTCATCGCAGGTTGAGGCTGTCGGTCCTATCATTCTAGCTAGCAAGGCAGGTCTAGACTCCCACCGGCAGGGGAGCGGGGCTGCGGCGCGGGATCTCGTAGGTCATCCGATCCCGGGCCAGGATGGTGTCGGGAAAAATGGCCCGGGCTTCGGCCAGCAGGTCTTCCAAAGTGATAGGGCCCTCTGAGGTGTAGCGGGGGCTGAAGTGGGTGAGGATGAGGGTCTGGGCCTTGGCTTCGGCGGCCACCCGCGCGGCCATGGCGGCGGTGGAGTGCTTGGCGCGCTCGGCTAGCTCCCGATCCGCTTCGGCGTAGGTGGCCTCGTGGATGACCAGATCGGCGGCGCGAGAGAGATCGACGGCGTTGCGGCAGAAGATGGTGTCGGTGCAGTAGGAGAACTTGCGCCCTGGGATCGGAGCCCCTACGTAATCTCGCCCGTGGAACCAGCGGCCTTGCCAGAGGATGGATTGGCCGGCCTTGAGCTGCCCGTAGAGAGGGCCGGGCGGGATCCCGTCTGCCTGGGCTTTGGCCACGTCGAAGGTGCCGGGCCGGTCTTGCTCCACCACGCGGTAGCCGAAGGCGGGCACCCGGTGATCCAGGGGGGCGCAGAAGACCCAGTACTCGGGATCCTGAAGAATGAGCCCTGTTTCGACGGTGTGAACCCGGAAGGAATAGGGAATTCGGCTCTCGCTGTAGCGCAGCACCGTCTTCAGGTACTCTTCCAGGCCGGGGGGGCCATAGATGTCGATGTGTTGGGGGGTGCTGCCCAGGCCGCAGGAGGCCAACAGCCCTGGCAGGCCGTAGATGTGATCCCCGTGCATGTGGGTGATGAAAATGCGGCGCAACTGGCTGGGGCGCAGCTCGTCTAGCCGCAGCAGTTGGTGTTGGGTGCCCTCGCCACAGTCAAACAGCCACCATTCTGACCGCTGCGGAAACTGCACCGCCACGCCCGAGACATTGCGCTGGCGGGTGGGCATGCCGGAGCTGGTGCCCAGAAAGGTAACACGAATGGCGTTGGGATCCATCACAAGGGCAGAACGTTAGGCTTGAGGAAACGGGATCCCTAGCTTATCAACTGTTCCTGCCGCGCGAGGGGAAAAGGCGGCCCAAAACCCCTGTTAGGATAAAAGTAAGTGTCAGCTTTCCCGCCATGATCACCTTGACCGAGAGCGCCATCCAAGAGCTAAAGCGGCTGCGCAGCAAGTATGAGAAAGAGGGATCCCAACCCATCTTGCGCCTGGGGGTAAAGCCCAGCGGCTGCTCCGGCCTCTCCTACACCATGAACTTCGAGCCCCAGGCCAACCCTGACGACCATACCTTTGACTTTGGCGAGATTCGGGTGGCGGTGGATCCCTTGAGCATGACCTTTATTCAAGGGCTGACTGTCGATTTCTCCGAGGATCTGTTGGGGGGCGGCTTCCGCTTCAAGAACCCCAATGCGGTGGCTAGCTGCGGCTGCGGCACTTCCTTTGCCACTGCCGAAACCGCCGCTGCCGTCGGCCACTGATCACGTCCTGCCAGAGGGCTTTAGGCTGGGCAGGCGCAGCAGGAAACATGTCCACCCCGCCTCGCTGGTTACTCGAATGTGACCCTGGAGGCGCTCCACCCATTGCTTCACCAAGGCCAGCCCCAGGCCGCTGCCCGGCTGGGCCCAGGGATCCGCAGTGGGCACCCGATAAAAGCGCTCGAACAGGCGGGGCAACTGGTCGGGCGGGATCTGAGCGGTGTTGCCGATCCTGAACTCAACCCCTTCAGGGATTGGCTGAACCTCTAGACGAATCGTGCCACCTGGCTGGGTGAACTTGCAGGCGTTGTCCAGCAGCTCTTTGAGGATCTGGGTCAGGAGCTGCCGATGGCTGTAAAACCGCCAGGGGGAGGGGGGCAGATCCCCCACCTGCAGCGTGAGGGAGCGGGCCTGGGTGCATTGCTGCACCGACTCGATCAAGCTGTGCCAGAGGTGGGGCAGGTCAATAGCTGCAACGGCAGAGCCCAGGTCTTTCCCTTCCAGGCCCTGCAGATCCAATAGGCGGTTGATGAGCTGGATTTCGGCCTCGCACTCCTGCAGGGCAATGTCATGGTATTGCCGCTGCTTCTCGTTGAGGGGGGTGCGGCGCAGGAGTTCCAGGGCCAGCTTGATCTTGGTCAGGGGGGTGCGCAGCTCGTGGGAGACGGTGGCCAAAAAGTGGTCTTTGAGGCGGTTGAGCTGCTCCAGATCTGCCACCTGGCAGGCCAGTTGGGCGGTGCGCTCCTGTACCTTGGCTTCCAGTTCCTGGTTAAGCTGCTGCAGACGGCGCTGGGCCTGGTTGGCTTGCAGCAAGTGGCGCAGCCGCCGCTTCAAAACCGACCAGTGGATGGGCTTGGGGATGTAGTCGCTGGCGCCGGCTGCAAAGGCCTCGTTGACAAAGGTTTCGTCTTCCAAAGCCGTGACGATTAAAATCGGCAAGTCCGGGTTTTGGGCGTGGAGGCGGCGGCAGCACTCAAACCCATCCAGATCCGGCATCACCGCATCGAGGAGCACCATGTCCGGCTGATAGCGGCTTGCAGCTTCTAGACACGCCAAGCCGCTGTCCGCTTCCACGAGTTGGTAGCCCTCCCGCTCCAGGGCGTAGCGAGTCAAAAGCCGCTGGCTGGGATCATCGTCGGCAATGAGGAGGAGAGGCCGCTTCTCTGCCGCAGCAGAGCTCGTTCCGGTCTGAGGAACGGATCCAGCCGAAAGGTTGCTCTCAAGCCTCTGCATGGGCCCCTGGAGAAGAAAGAAGCGGTCCTGGCGCGCTAGCCGATAATTCGAGGATAACCCGCTGGTACTCGGCTTCCAACCGCTGGAAGGCCTGCTCTATGGTATCCCAGTTTACAGAGTTGGCCGATGGCTTGCGAACGAGCTTTTCCAGCGCCTGGCAGCGTTGAGCTAAGAGCTTGGCCCCCAAGGTGCTGCTGCTGCCCTTGAGGCGGTGGGCCAGTTGGGCCACGGTTTGGACATCCCGGCTCTCCAGGGCCTGGCGCAGGGATCCCAGCAGGGCCTGGCTGTCTTGCCGGTAGGTTTGGATCATCTCCTGCCAGTCTTCCGGGGATCCCAGCATGCTCTGCGGGCTGGCCAGGGCAGCGGCATCCAGGGCCGGCTCTGGCTTTGGATCCCCGACAAAATCGAGAGCAGCTTCCTGGAGGGCCCGCTCCAGCACAGCCGGCTGCAGGGGCTTGGTCAGGTAGCCATCGACGCCGGCGGCTTCGGCAGCAGCGCGGCTTTCCAGGAAGGCATCGGCGGTGAGGGCGAGGATGCGCGGCTGGCGCTCTGGGGGAAGTTCGCTGCGGATGCGGCGGGTGGCGGCCAGGCCGTCCAGCTCCGGCATGTGCAGATCCATCAAGACCAGGTCGTAGGCGCGCAGTTGCAGCGCCTGCAGGGCTTCCAGGCCGTTGGCCACGATGTCCGGCTGATAGCCCAGCCGCTCCAGCATCAGGCGGATGACCTTTTGGTTGACGGGGTTGTCTTCGGCTACCAGGATGCGCAACGGGCAGCGGCTGGCCAGAGGGAGCTGGGGTTTCAAGTGGGAAGCAGCCGCAGGCACTTTTTCCTGGCCCAGCAGAGCCCGCAGTTGAGAAGCCCTGACCGGCTTACCTAAGGCAGGAAGAGAGCCAGCGCTTGCCAAAGCGGCTCTGCGATCCACCAGCAGCACAAGCCGCAGGGGGGGCTGCTCCTGCTGCAGAGCCCTGGCCAGGGCCAGTCCATCGCCGTCGGGCAGGCTGGTATCCACCAGGGCCAGCTCAAAAGTCTGGGCCTTGGCTATGGCTTGGGCTTCCGCCACCGTGCTGCAGGCTGTTACCTGCATCCCCCAGGACTGCAGTAGGCGCGCAAGAAGTTGCCGTTGGCTGGCGTTGTCTTCCACCAGCAAAACCCGCTGGCCGGCCAGAGCTGGGTCGGGGGTGGGGGTTGCCCAGAGGGCCGCATCCGGAAGCTTCAGGGGGATGCGGAAGCCAAAGGTGGATCCCTGACCCGGCTGGCTTTGCACCCAGATCGTTCCGCCCATGAGTTGACAGAGGCGCTGGCTGATGGCCAGCCCCAGGCCGGTGCCGCCGTACTGGCGGCTGATGGAGCTGTCCACCTGGCTGAAGGGCTTGAAGAGGCGATCCTGCTTTTCCGGCGGGATGCCGATGCCGGTGTCCTGCACCTGGAAGCTCACCCACTGCACCTGGGCCTGGGGATCTTGCTCTTGGGCCTCGACGGTCACCACCACCTCCCCTTGGGGGGTGAACTTGATGGCGTTGCTGAGGAGGTTGGCCAGGATCTGGCGCAGGCGGTTGGGATCCCCGACCAGGGTGGCCGGCAGGGCCGGATCCACCCAGGCCACCAGCTCCAGATCTTTGCTCTGGGCCTGGGCGGCCATGAGATCCAAGAGCTCCTCCATGAGCTGGGGCAAGGAGAAGGGCGTTTCCTCCAGCTCCAGCTTCTGGGACTCGATCTTGGAAAAATCCAAGATGTCGTTGATGAGGCTGAGCAGCACCTCGCTGCCGTAGCGGATGGTCTGCACCCAATCCCGCTGCTGGGCATCGAGAGAGGTATCCAGCAACAGGCCGGCCATGCCCATGATGGCGTTGATGGGCGTGCGGATCTCGTGGCTGATGGTGGCCAGGAACTCGCTCTTGGCGCGGTTGGCCGCCTCGGCAGCTTCCATAGCCGCCTTCATCTGCTCTTGGGCCTGCTTGGCCAGGGTGATGTCCCGCCCGGCGGCGTAGGCCAGGGATCCCGCCAAAGAAGCGCGCCACTCGATAAAGCGGTAGCTGCCGTCTTGGGTGCGGTAACGGTTGACAAAGCCATCCAGACGCCCTTCTTCCAGCAGCTTTTGCACTGCTTGCTGCGTGGCCGGCAGATCTTCCGGGTGCACCCATTCCCAGAAGGGATGCTGCTGCAGCTCCTCGAGGGAACGGCCCAGGGCGGCCTCCCAGGCCGGGTTGAGGCGGCGAAAATACCCCTCCTTGTCGGCAATGCAGAGCAAATCCAAAGCTACCGAGAAAAATTGCTCCAGCTCGGCTTCTGCCTGCTTGCGGGCGGTGATATCGACGGCGGTAAACACCCAGCAAGGGATCCCGCGCAGCACCAGCGGCTGGACAAAAACGTCTTCCCAAACCTCCCGGCCATCTCGACCTTGCCAGTGCCACTCGAAGCGGGCGGATCCCTGTTGGCGGGCCTGCTCCAGGTAGGTCTGCAGCGAGAACTCCTCCCCCTGCAGGGCCCGGCGATAGGGGGACTGCTCCGAGGCGTCGAAGGCCCGCAGCTCCTCCAGGCTGGAAAAACCATAGGCGACAAGGGCGCGCGGGTTGGCCTCCAAGATCTCGCCCGTCTCGGCGTGGCGGATGAGAATGGCTACCGACGCATTTTCAAACAGGGCGCGGAACTTCTGCTCGCTCTCCTGCAGGGCTTGCTGCGCCTGCACCCGCTCCGTGATGTCGCGGATGATGAGCACTACTTCTTGCTCGTTTAGGGGGGCAATGCGCACCTCTTCGTGGCGCACCTTGCCGTCGATTTCCAGGCTTTGCTCGTAGCGCTGCAGGGTCTGGGTGGCCAGGGCTTGGCGAATATAGGCAAGCCGCTGCTCCGCCAGATCCGGCGGCAGGAGTTCTTGGGGTGAGCGCCCCAGGTAAGTTTCTGGCAGGCCGTAGGGCCGCACCTCCCGCCCGCAGCTCACTCCCAGGCAAATGCCCTGGCTATCGAGGTGAAAGATGAGATCTGGGATGGCCGCCAAAATGGCCTTTTGCTTTTCCTCAGCGGCTTGGAGAGCCAGCTCGGCCCGCTTGCGCTCGGTGATATCCCGCACCAGGACGTAGAGCTTCTCGCTGCCGTGGGCAACGATACAGGCCCTCTGATACTGCCGCACCCCGCCTGGCAGCTCGATCTCGTACTCCAGGTATTCGATGCTCTGGTTGGCCAGAGCCCGCCTTCCCAGAACCTCGCATTGCTCCCTCAACGCAGCAGGCAAAATCTCCTGGAGCCGACGGCCAATGTAGTCCTCGGGGGGGCGCAGAGTAGCGAAGTAGCGGGGCGGCTTGCAGTCGAGGATGCGACCGTCGGCAGCAATCTCCAAAATCATGTCTGGGATTGCCTCGTAGAGGGCGCGATAGCGGGACTCGCTTTCCTGCAGCGCCTGCTCTCTCTCAACCTGCTCGGTGATGTTGCGGCTGGTGATGAGGATCCCATCCCCCACCGGCACCACTTGGTGGCGGATCCAGCGAGCTTTTAGGCCCGGCTGGCCGGAGATGGGGAACTCCTCTTCCAGGGGGGTGCGGGTTTCCACCACCCGCTTGTATTTTTCAAAAAAGCCCCCCGTGCGGTTGATGGGCAGCAGCTCGCACAGCCGCTGGCCGAGGATCTCCTCGCGGCGGCGGGAAATTAGCTCCTCCCCTTTGGCGTTGACATCCACAAAGACAAAGTCGATGATCTCGCCGGTATGGGGATCCCGCAGCGCCTCCAAGAGATAGATGGCATCCAGGCTGGCCTCTAGAGCCGCGCGGAAACGGGCCTCCGGGCTTGAAGTTGCCAGCGATCCCTTGATCCGCCGCCAGCGCCAGCCGAACCTTAGAAGAGCCCAAAGATCTAAGACAATACCCAGAAGCGTGAGGCTAGCCCAGCCCAGCGGTGTCATCTTATTCCCAGCTCCTTGCGTTTGAGCAAAGCCCTCTCTTCCCTGCCCGCTTTGCGGCAGCTCTTTCCAGAGTATTCCTTAGTCTTTACGCGGTAGCTCAGCTAATTTGCGGAAAAAGTGCCCCTACCCCATCGGAAGAGCTCGTTTTTGGCAGGGCAGGATTCCCCGCTTTTGTTCTCAAGGGGTTGGGCGGGATCCCTGGCGCCAGCGGCGGTAGAGTTTTTCCAGATCCACCCAGACCATCACCACCGTGCTAAAGCCCAGGCAAATGAGCAGTTCTGGAAGGGTCAACTCTTCTGTCCCGAAAAAGTTGCGCAGGAAGGGCACATAGAGCAGGGCCAACTGCAACAGCAAAGTGGCCAACACGGCCCCCAGCAGGTAGGGGTTGGAAAAGGGGTTCATCTCGAGGGTCAGCTTGTCGTTGGAGCGGGCTGCCAGGGCATGGCCCATCTGGGCAATGCACAGGGTGGTGAAGACCATCGTGCGCCAGTGGGGGATATAGGCTTCCACGATGGCCATCATCAGGATCGTGGAGATGGCAAAGACCACACCGATGCGCACCATGTAGGCACCGAGCCCTTGGGCAAAGATGCTCTCTTTGGGGTTGAAGGGGGGGCGCTGCATCACCCCTGGTTCTGCTGGCTCCATCGCCAAGGCCAGGGCGGGCAGGCCGTCGGTTACCAGGTTCATCCACAGGATCTGCAGGGGCGTCAGTGGCACGTCCTCTAGGCCCAAGATAGGGGCAGCAGCCACCGTCAACACCTCGCCGATGTTGCTGCCCAGGATGTATTTCACGAAACGGCGGATGTTGCTGTAGACCACCCGCCCTTCTTCAATGGCCGCCACGATGGTGGCGAAGTTGTCGTCCAGCAGCACCATGTCGCTGGCCTCTTTGCTGACGTCGGTGCCGGTGATGCCCATGGCAATGCCAATATCTGCCTGGCGCAGGGCAGGGGCGTCGTTGACCCCATCCCCGGTCATGGCTACAAACTGGTTTTGTTTTTGCAGAGCTTGGACGATGCGCAGCTTGTGTTCGGGGGCAACACGGGCATAGACGTTGACCCTTTGCACCGTCTGCAGCAGCTCCTCAAAGCTGAGCCGAGAGAGGGTGCGCCCGTCAATGGCTTGGCCCTCCGAGTCGAGAATGCCCAGCTCGCGGGCAATGGCCACAGCGGTCAATTGGTGATCGCCGGTAATCATCAGGGTGCGGATGCCGGCCTGGCGGCAGCGGGCTACTGCTTCCCGCGCTTCGGGCCGCGGCGGATCGTACATGCCCACCAGCCCCAGCCACACCAGGTTGCGCTCGATCTCCTCCAGGTTCTCCGGGATCCGCTGCAACTGCTGGGTGGCCACCCCCAAAACCCGGATGCCCTGGGCCGCCAGGCGGTTGTTGGCAGCCAGAATGGCTTGGCGCTCGGCTTCTGACAGCTCCTGCCAGGTTCCGCCTTTTTGGATCTGGGCGCACTGCTCCAGCACCAGCTCCGGGGATCCCTTGACGTAGACGCGGTAGCTGCCCTCCTCCTGCACCACCACGCTCATGCGCTTGCGTTCCGAGCTAAAGGGGATCTCCTGCGCGCGCGGGTGCTGCTCTTGAAGGGAAGCTTTCTGCAGGTTGGCCTTGGCAGCAGCCACCAGCAGGGCGGCCTCGGTGGGATCCCCTAGGATCGACCAGGTGGGGGCAGCGCCCCGTTGGGCTGGAAGACTGGCCTGCAACAGGGCATCGTTGCAGAAGACCACCGCCCTGAGAAGGGCCTGCAAATCCGGGGCGCTCTGGGGATCAATGGGCTGGCCACGGCAGTAGAAGGATCCCTTGGGGATGTAGCCGCTGCCGCTGACCTGGTAGTGGCGCTCCGGCGTGAGGATGTCGGTAACCACCATCTTGTTCTCGGTGAGGGTGCCGGTTTTGTCGGAGCAGATGGTGGTGACGGATCCCAGGGTCTCTACAGCCGGCAGGCGGCGGATGAGGGCGTTGCGGCGCACCATGCGTTGGGTGCCGATGGCCAGGGTGACGGTGATCACGGCCGGCAGCCCCTCCGGCACCACGGCTACGGCCATACTGAGAGAGATTTCCAGCAGCGAGGTGAAAGGCGCCATGCTGCCGGCCTGCAGCAGCCCCACGATCACCACCAGCGCCACCAAGGCCAGGGATCCCGACACCAGCACGTTGCCCAGCTGGCTCATGCGCCGCTGCAGGGGGGTGGGCTCGTTTTCCACCGTTTGCAGCAGGGCGGCCACCTTGCCCAGCTCCGTGTTCATACCAGTGGCGGTAACCAAGAGGATCCCGCGCCCCTGCAACACCTCGGTGCCCATGAAGGCCATGTTGCGCCGTTCCCCCAGCTCCGTGTCTTCGGGGAGGACACAGTCAGCCTGCTTGCTAACCGGTACCGCCTCCCCTGTCAGGGCCGCCTCCCGCACCTGCAGGTTGACCGCTTCCGCCAAGCGCCCATCGGCCGGGATCTGCACCCCGGCTTCCAGGAGCACGCGATCCCCTGGCACCAATTGGTTGGCGGGGATCTCCTGCCACAGGCCGTCCCGCTGCACCCGCACGCTGGGGGAGGCCAGCTTTTTTAGGGCCGCCAGCGCTTTTTCCGCCCGGCTTTCTTGTAAGTAGCCCAGCAGACCGTTGAGGCCGACGATCAACAGAATGGCCAGAGCATCTTTGGGGAACTCGCCTTCCTGCAAGTCCAGAGTCGCTGAGATCGCCGCCACGGCGATCAGCATCAGCAGCATGACGTTGCGGAATTGGTCGAGGAAAAGCTGCCAGGCGCTGCGTCCAGGAGAGGAGATTAGCTCGTTGGGGCCGTATTCCCGCTGCCTCTGGATCACCTGCTGGGTAGTCAGGCCAGCATCGGGATCGGTCTGCAACTTCTGGATAACAGCAGGAAGAGGGAGGCTATGCCAGGCCGTAGCAGAAGCACCGGCGGATCCAGAAGCTTGGGCCATCGCAAACACTCCCAGGGAATGGACAAATTCTACGTTAGCTCTCGAAGCTTTCCATAGAGGAAAAGGGGTCCCCATTTCCCTAGTTTCGTGGCAAGGTGGGGACAGAGGCCCCCTGGAGACTGCTATGGCGAGCAAAACTCCCACTCGCGATGTTCAAGTGGCCGTCATTGGCCCGTCCACTCTGGTTTTGCGCTCCCGCACCTGGGATCGCCTCAAGTTTGAGCTGGAATATGCCCGGCAGCGGGGCACCACGGCCAACAGCTACCTCATCCAGGCCCGCCAAACCCTGCTCATCGATCCGCCGGGGGAGTCGTTTACGGACATCTTTCTGGAGGAGCTGGCCCAGCACCAATACCTGCAGCGGCTGGACTTTATCCTGCTCAGCCACGTCAACTTCAACCGCATCGCCACCCTCAAGGCGCTTCTGCCGCTGGCCCCCTACGCAGTGGTGCTCTGCTCTAAGCCAGGATCCCTTACCCTGCGGGCAGCTTTTGAAGGCAGGGAGTCCCCCCCTCCTGGCCGCGACGAAGAGGAGGCCGCCGATTTTGGCATTCCCTACGGCAGCAATCAGTCCTTTCGCCTGCGGGTCATCCGAGATGGGGATCGCCTGGATCTGGGAGAGGGCCATGAGCTGCACTTGCGCACGGTGCCCACGCCCCGCCACCCCGATGCCCTCTGCACCTACGATCCGGCCACCGGGATCCTCTTTACCGACAAGCTCTTTGGCGCCCATGTCTGCGACGAGCAGGTATTCGATGAACATTGGCGGCAACTGAGCGAGGATCGCCGCTACTACTTCGACTGTCTCCACCGCAACCAAGCGCCCCAGGTCAAGGCAGCCCTGGCCAAGCTGGAGGAATTCCCCGCCCAGATCTACGCTCCTGCCCACGGGCCCCTCGTGCGCCACAGCCTGCGGCGGCTGCGCTTGGACTACCAGCTCTGGTGCGAAGAGGATCCCTTGGAGCAGCGGGTGGCCCTCCTGTACACCTCCGCCTACGGCAACACCGGCTTGATGGCGGTAGCCATTGCCCAAGGCTTGGAGCGGGCGGGAGTTACGGTGGAGCGGATTAACTGCGAGTGGGCCACCCCTGAAGAGATCGCCCAGGCCTTGGAGCGCTGCCAGGGGTTCATCATCGGCTCGCCAACCCTGGCCGGCCATCCCCCGGTCCAGATCCAAACAGCCCTGGGCCTGATTCTCTCTTCCGTTCCCACCAGCAAGCTGGCCGGGGTCTTCGGCTCCTATGGCTGGAGCGGCGAGGCCGTGGATCTCATCGAGAGCAAGTTGCTCAATGCCGGCTTTACCTTGGGGTTTGAGACGATCCGCGCCAAGTTTAAGCCCACCGCCGAGATCTTGGAAGCTTGCCAAGAGGCGGGATCCCAATTTGCCCAAGCCCTGCGCAAGGCCAAGCGAGCTCGTGCCCCCCGCCAAGGCGGTGTTGAAACTCAGGCGGATCGGCTGGCGCAGGCCCTCAGCCGAGTGGTGGGATCCCTCTGTGTGGTGACCGCCTTGCAGGATGGGATCCCGCGCGGCTTTCTCACCTGGTCAGTGGCCCAGGCCAGCTTCAATCCCCCCGGCCTCACCCTCTCCGTTAGCAGGGAAAGCGAGGCAGAACTGCTCACCCATCCGCAAGCGGCCTTTGTGCTCAACATCCTGCGGGAGGGCAAAAGCAGCAGCCTGCAGCGACACTTTCAACGGCCTCAACGCCCTGGCGAAGACCGCTTTGCCGGCCTGGCCACGGCCACTGCCGAAAATGGCTGCCCGATCCTTTTGGATGCCCTGGCTTACCTGGAGTGCCGTGTCAAAAGTTGGATGGAGTGTGGCGATCGCTACCTCATCCATGCCGAGGTAGAGCGCGGCAAAGTGCTGGATCCCACGGGGGTTACCGCCATGCGGCTCGGGTAATACTGGTCTCAGCTCTCAGGGGGTGTCGCCGCAGAAATTCTTGCTGAAACCGGCAAAGCCACTTTCCAAGTTGGCCAGAAGGTTACAGAAACTCTTGTTGAAGAAGTTGTCCACCATGAGCCTTATCTGATCCCTATTGAGCCCTCCCGGGGCTGGGACGAAGCCCTGGTTTTCATCAACGGTTTTCTCAGCGAAGGTGAAACCCAACCTTGGAAAAAAAGACTGTTGTGGGAAACGCTCCGACGTGCCGGATGGCGGGGATCCCTGTACTACCTCTGGTGGGACGCTTCCAGTCCTGTAAACTTGACTTTATCTGCCCTGAAGCTAGGGGTAGGACTACTTGCCCATTGGGAAGCTCACAAAGCCAAGGCCAAGCAAGTGGGACTGGACTACGCCTACCCCCTGCTCTCTGCTCTGCCAGAAAAGCAAATTACCTTGATGGGGTTTTCTTTGGGAGCGAGGGTAGCCTACTACATCATGCGCGGTTGGCCACAGACTGCCGATCGACGTCTTAAAGATGTTATCTTGCTCAGCGGTGCCGTTAGAAGACAAGCCGATAAGAACTGGAGTTTACACGTAGAAAATATCACTGGAAAGTTAGTCAATATCTACAATGAAGACGATTTGGTTCTGGCCTACGTCTTCAAAGTACCTTCCCTCAACCGCAGCCCCTGTGGGATCAAGCCGATCAAAGAGTTCCACCCCAGAATTGAGAACCTCAATGCCACTCACTTAATCGGCTCTGGGGAGCGCAGCTATGAAGCCTATCTCCCTTATCTGGAGTTTCTTCTGGATCAGAAGCTGGACTGGAAAAGCCGCAGTGGCCGCCTGAACTAGCCTATGCCAAGCCAGAGGGTTCCTGCCCCAGCCGCAAGGGGGGATATAGGGGGGCTAGCTGGCTTGCTCTTTGTTCGCGTCTTCCCGCTCCTGAAGAGCTGGCAGAGTTTTCTCAGTGGCTTGGGCGGCTCATCCCAATTGAAAACTTGACTGCCCGATCTGTTGAGGCCAGAATCCGGGACCCAACCCCTAGAAAGAACCCCACTGGCAGGGCAAGCCCAGCCCAACAGCGATACTCTAGGCGATACTCTAGAAGGTGTTCTTGAGTAAGTCCGTGCAAACAATGGCTCAGCCTGCCCTGCGCATCCTGCTCGTGCGCCACGGTGAGAGCACCTTCAACGTCGAAAATCGCATCCAAGGCCGCTCCGATCTCTCTCGCCTCACCCCCGGTGGAGAAGCGCAGGCACAGCGGGTAGCTGAGGTTCTGGCCGGGATCCCCTTGGATTATGCCTACTGCAGCCCTCTCTCCCGTGCCCTCGACACCGCCCGTATCATTCTCAAGGAGCGAGCGGGGATCCCTTTGTTTATCAGCGAGTACCTGCGGGAGATCGACCTGACAGCTTGGGAGGGCTTGACCTTTGCCGAGGTGAAGGAGAAATACCCAGAAGATTACCACCTATGGCGGCACCGTCCCGACGAGCTGGAGCTGGAGGGGCGCTTTCCGGTGCGGGATCTCTGGCAGCAGGCGCAGGAGTTTTGGCAACTGCTGGCCGAGCAAGTGAAGTCAGTGCCCCCCGCCTCCTCTGATCGGAGAACCGATCCAAGGCATCCCCTCACCGTTCTCGTTGTCGGACACAGCGGCATTAACCGCGCCCTGGTCAGCACCGCCATTGGCTTGGGGCCGGTTCACTACCACCGTCTTGGGCAAGATAACTGCGCCATCAGCGTTCTCAACTTTCCCCAGGGCCTGGGGGCGCTGCCGCAACTGGAATCTTTGAATATCACTGCCCATCTGGGCCAGCCTCTGCCCAAACGCAAGCAGGGGATGCGTATCCTGCTGGTGCGGCACGGCGAGACGCAATGGAACCGGGAGCAGCGCTTTCAGGGGCAGCGCGATATTCCTCTCAACGCCACTGGCGAGGAGCAGGCAGCTAGGGTGGCGGAGTTTCTGGCCGACCAGCCGCTGAACCTGGCTTTTTCCAGCCCGCTGAAGCGCCCCTGGGCTACGGCGGACGCCATCTGCAGCAACCACCCCAACCTGATCCTACGCCCGATGCCGGAGCTGCAGGAGATCTGCCACGGCGACTGGGAGGGCAAGCTCCAGAGCGAGGTGGAAGCCGAATACCCCGGCGAGCTGGAGCGCTGGCAGCGGGATCCGGCCGCGGTGCAAATGCCCAACGGGGAAAATCTGTACCAAGTGTGGGATCGCACGCGCTCGGCCTGGGAAGAGATTTTGGCCATCACCGCCGCCCAATTTCCCGAAGGCACGGCCGTGGTGGTGGCCCACGACGCCATCAACAAGGCGATCATCTGCCAGTTGTTCGGCCTTTCCCCCCACGCCTTTTGGATCTTCAAGCAGGGCAATGGCGGCATTACCGTTATCGACTACCCGGAAGGAAAGGACGGCACCCCTGTTCTCAAGGTGTTGAACCTCACCACTCACCTGTCCGGCCAGATTTTCGACTGCACCACAGCGGGTGCGCTTTAGGGAGGTGGAAGATGGGATCCACCCTCCCTGCCGACCTGAGCCTGCTCAATCTCTGCCTCCGTGGGGTGCGCCTGTTGGATCCCTGGCAACAGCGGGATGAGGTGACCGACGTGTGGCTGCAGCAGGGCCGCCTCCGGGCCACCGAGCCGGCGGGGATCCCTGCCGACATCCCCCGCCTGGAGGCTGCTGGCTGGGTGCTGGGGCCGGGCTTGATCGATCTGTACGCCCACAGTGGCGAGATCGCTGATCAAGAGCTCTCCCCCTGCCGCGAAACCCTCGCCTCTCTGGGGGCAGCAGCTCTGGCAGGGGGGTTTACCCAAGTGGGTCTTCTCCCTGCCCCCCTGCCCGGAACGGCAACTTTCCCGGTGCTGGACGAGCCGGAGCAGGTGGGCCGCTACCGCCGCCGAGCGGGGGATTCCCGCTGGCTGCCCTGGGCTGCTTTGAGCTTGGGTGACCGGGAAGAAGCTCCCAGCCTCTGGGGAGAGCTGGCCCGCGCCGGCGCCATTGGCTTTGTGGCCCGGACTGAAGGATCAGAGCCGCTGCGGTCGTTGGCCCTACTGCGGCGGGCGCTGGAGTATTTGCGGCCTTGGAATAAGCCGCTGCTGGTGTGGGCCTGGGATCCCAGCCTGGCTGGCTCGGGCAGCCTCTACGAGGGGGTGTGGGCGCTGCGCTTGGGGCTGAAGGGGATCCCAACCAGTGCCGAAACCGCGGCCTTGGCCCGTCTCCTGGAAGTAGTGCGCAGCGTTCCTTCGCCGGCGCCGGTGCATGTGATGCGCCTCAGCCAAGCCCGCAGCCTGGAGCTTGTCCAGCAGGCCCAAGCAGAGGGGCTGCCGGTTAGCGCCAGCACCACCTGGATGCACCTGCTCTTGGCGGAGGAAGCCGTCTTGGAGCACGGCTACGATCCCCACCTGCGCCTCTTGCCTCCTCTCCCCCGCAGCAGCGACCGCGAGGCCCTCATCGCCGGCATCCGCAGCGGCAGCCTGGGTATTGCCACCGACCACGCCCCCTACACCTACGAGGAGAAAACCCTGCCCTTTGCCGAAGCCCCTCCTGGGGCCATAGGCCTGGAGCTGGCGCTGCCCCTGCTGTGGCAGAACCTGGTAGAGACGGGATCCCTGACGGCGCTCCAGCTCTGGTCGGCCCTCAGCCTCTACCCGGCCCGCTGCCTGGGGTTGGAGCCGCCCAGCCTAGCTCCCGGAAGTGACTGGGTGCTGTTCGATCCGGGCCATACCTGGACGGTCTCGGCAGCCACCCTTTGCTCGCGATCCCTGGCCACTCCCTGGCTGGGCAGGACCCTGCGCGGCAAGGTGTTGCACACCCATGTTGAAGAAGGAAGCCAGCCCTGAACCTGAGACCGGCAAAACCCCTTCTCTGTGCCAAGAGGCGCAGGGCCTTGAATTATCCTGGGAGCTAGGCTCAAGGGGGTAGGGGCCCATGAAGCTAGGGAAGCGGCTGGGGACGCTGCCGAGCTTCCGGCAGTTGCAAGGGATCCGCTGGGCATGGGGAGAGTGGAGTCGCCAAGGGGAGCTGGCCTGGCGTACACTACGGCTGGCCTGGGAAAACGCGATGCGCTACCGGCTGTTTGGCCTAGCCTCCGAGATGGCCTACAGCTCGATGTTGGCCCTATTTCCCTTTATCCTCACCCTCTTGACCGGGATTGGGCTGTTTGTCGGCTCCTCTGAGCAAGCTTTTCAGCGCCTGATGGAGCAATTGGGGCAGATTGCCCCCCAAGAAGCCCTGGTGCTTCTGGAACGGTATGCGCGAGAGCTCCGCTTTGGGGAAAACCGAGGCTTGCTCTCCCTCAGCTTCTTAGGAACCCTGTGGGCTGCCTCTGGGGCCTTGGGAGCAGTGATGACGGCTTTGGATCTCAGCCACGAGATCCCCCAGGAGATGCGCCGCCCCTTTTGGAGACGCAAGCTGATCTCGATGGTTTGGATGCTAGCTACCCTGGGGTTAACCGGTTTGGCCAGCTTGATCTTCTTGTTCAGTGCCAGCTTTTTCCGCTTCTTGTCCGCCCAAGCGAAATCCCTAGCGGAGGGGGTTGCCGGGCCGGATCAGTTGGATCCCTGGCGGGAGCTGGCGCTGAAGTTGTGGGAAGCGCTCACCTGGCCTATCTCGTTGGGGATGATCGTCGTCTCCTGTTGGGTGCTGTACCGATTCGGCCCCAGCTTGCGCCGGCCCCAAATGCCGATTTGGCCAGGAGCGATTGTGGCCAGCCTGCTTTGGGTTGGGGTGTCGTGGGGGCTGCGGGTTTATGTGGAGCACTTCGGCCAGCTCAACCAAGTCTACGGAGCCGTGGGGGCAGTTATTGTCTTATTGCTGTGGGTTTGGCTCACTTCCTTGGCGCTGCTGTTTGGGGATCAGATTAACATTGCCCTCTACCAGGCCCGACAATGGATTCGGGACTGCTCCCCCACCCCTCATGCAAACGCAGATCCTCCCCCCCACCCCTGAGCACATTGCCTTGGCGGCTGAAGCGCTGCGGCGGGGCCAGTTGGTGGCCATACCTACAGAGACGGTGTACGGCCTGGCGGGCCACGGCCTCAACGAACAGGCGGTGGCAGAGATCTTTGCCGCCAAGGAGCGCCCCCGTTTCAATCCCCTGATCCTGCATCTGCCGGCTGGGCTGGATCTAGAGACACTGCAGGGCTGGCTGGTGGATCTGGAGGCTTTTACTCCCGCCGCTCGCGCTCGCCTGGGATCCCTTGTCGACACCTTTTGGCCGGGGCCGCTGACGCTGGTGCTGCCCAAGGGATCCCGGGTGCCGGATCTCGTCACCAGTGGCTTGCCCACGGTGGCGCTGCGGATGCCCGCCCACCCCGTGGCCCAGGCTTTGCTGCGGGCAGTTCAGGTGCCTTTGGCTGCCCCCAGCGCCAACCGCTTTGGCCGCCTCAGCCCTACCTCGGCCCAGGCCGTCTATGCCGAGTTGGCGGGGCGGATCCCTTACATTTTGGACGGGGGAGAGTGCAGCGTGGGCCTGGAATCGACAGTGCTCAAGCTCAGCCCCGACGGCACGCCCACCCTGTTGCGCCCTGGCGGGATCCCGCGGGAAGTTTTGGAATCCCACCTCAATTTGCCCCTAAGCTCTCCCCCTGCCCCAGACGGCAAGGAGAGTCCAGAGGCTCCCGGCCAACTGAGCAGCCACTACGCTCCCGGTAAGCCCATCTGGCTTTTGCCCACTGCCTTTGCCCAGCTTCAGCCTGAGGATTGGCAACAGTTGCGGCGCTTGGCCACTGGCCACTCGCACCTAGGCATTCTCAGTTTTGCCGCCAAACCAGAAGCGCTGGCAGAAAGCCTCTCCCGCCACTGTCCTGAGGTCACCTTTACCCTAGAATGTCTGGGCCCGGATCCCAACTCGGCGGCCCACGCCTTCTTTGCCAGCCTGCGCCGCCTGGATGAGGGAGCGGCCACCTTGCTGTTGGCTGAACCGCCACCAGTTGTCACTGGCCTAGGTTATGCGATCATGGATCGGCTACGACGGGCCAGCCGCTCATGGAAGTCTCCCCTCTCGTCGCCATCCTAATGGGCAGCGATTCCGATCTGCCCACCCTGGCACCCGCTGCCCAGGTGTGTGAGGAGTTTGGGATCCCCTACCAACTGCAGATCCTCAGCGCCCACCGCACCCCGGAGGCGATGGTGGACTTTGCCCGCCGCGCCCATATCCAAGGGATCCGCGTCATTATCGCCGGCGCCGGCGGGGCGGCCCATCTGCCGGGGATGGTAGCCTCCCTTACCCCTCTGCCGGTCATCGGGGTGCCGGTGTTCAGCCAATCTCTGCAGGGGCTGGACTCCCTATATTCGATCGTGCAAATGCCCAAGGGGATCCCGGTGGCTACTGTAGCCATCGGCAATGGCTACAACGCTGGACTCTTGGCCGTGCAGATCTTGGCCAGCGGCGATCCCGCCCTGCAACAACGGGTGCTGGCCTACCGGGAAAGCCTCAAGCAAGCGGTGCAAGAGAAAAACGCCCAGTTGCAAACTCAGGGGTGGAAAGCCTATCTCAGCTCCGCCGGCAGAGCATAATTATTGAGTGAGAGAGCGTTGGCCTGTCTTGACAGGGATCAGATGGGACGAAGTTGGGGGAGTTGCCAGCGGTGAAGGATGGATCGGGTCGCCCCTCTTCCGGACAGGGATCCTGGCGGGAATATCTGCAGCGAGTTCAGAAAGGGGCAGTGGAGAGGGGATCCCAGGTGGCCCTGTGGCTACTCTCGGGGCCGCAATGGCGGGTTTTGGCCCTGTCGGGCTTGGCCTTGGCGGGGCTGGCTTTTTGGCACTGGCGGCTAGCTCTTTCTCTAGCTGTGGGCAGTGGGGCAATGCTGGGGCTGTATGCTGCGCGCAGCCCTGAGTTCAGCCGCCGCTGGCAGGAGTTGCAAGCCTGGTTTCGCCAAGCCGATCGCTCCCTGCTGCTTGCTGTTGTCGGGGGGGCAGGCGCCGCTCTGGGCACCTACATCGTGGTTTCCATCTGGGCAGAATCCAGCCAGCGCTGGCTGGCCACGGGCGCCATTTTGCAGGGGCTAGCCACCTTTGCCTTGTTGGCGCTGCTGTTTTGGGAGTGGCTTAGCCGCCGCCAAGAGCGGCAGCGTTCCCAACTGGAGCGAGATCTCAGCGACATCGCTTCCCCCGACTCCTACCGACGGCTGCTGGGCGTGCGTCGGCTGCAGAGCTTGATGCCATACCTGGATGCCGAGCAGACGCGGCTAGCGGTGGACTACCTCCGCCTCGCCCTTGACCAAGAAACCGTGGCTGTCGTCCGGGAAGCCCTGCTGGAAGCTCTGCAGGGGTGGGGGATCCTGCGTCGCCTCAACGATTTGGCCGACCTCAAACGCCCCGAAAGCAGCGGGGATCCCTCTTCAGGTCGGAACCACAGCGTCTAGATGGCTGCCTCAACATCTCCGCTGGGTCAGCGAGTCTTCAAAGAGCGTCATTACAATGAGGATAAAGTGGAAGGGTCCTCTTTAGCAGATTGCGGTTCCTCCATGACCACCACCATTGAAGTGCCCAAGCGAGGCTTGCCTGTCACCATCATCACTGGCTTTCTGGGGAGCGGGAAAACCACTCTGCTCAACCACATCCTCCGCAACCAGAAAGGGATGCGCACAGCGGTGCTGGTCAACGAATTTGGGGAGATTGGCATCGACGGCGAGCTGATTGTCTCCAGCGAAGAAGACCTCGTAGAGCTCAACAACGGCTGCATCTGCTGCACCATCCGCGACGACATTGTCGAGAGTGTGCTGCGCCTGATGGAGCGCTCCGACAAAATCGACTACCTGGTGGTGGAGACCACAGGACTGGCGGATCCCTTGCCGGTTGCCCTCACCTTTTTGGGGCCAGAACTGCGGGATCTGACACGGCTGGATTCGATCATCACCCTGGTGGATGCCAGCAACTTCGCTCCTGATCTGTTCAACAGTGACGTGGCCTACAGCCAAATTGCCTATGGGGATGTCATTCTCCTCAACAAAACCGACCTGGTTGAGCCGGCGGAGATCGAGCGCCTGGAAAAACGCATTCGCGAGATCAAGGAAGATGCCCGCATTTTGCGCACGGTCAACAGCGCAGTGCCCCTAGAGCTGATCCTGGATACAGACCTGTTTCAGTCCAGCTCTCTGCCCCAGGAGGAGGCTCCCGACGCTGAGCATGACCATGAGCATGACCACGAACACGGCCATGATCACGGCCACTCGCACCGCAGCCACATCGAGGTCGATGGTTTTAACTCCCTGGCCTTTGAGAGCGATCGCCCCTTCTCTCTAGACGCTTTCCAGAACTTTCTCAACGAGTTGCCCGATGCAGTCTTTCGGGCCAAAGGGATCCTGTGGTTTGAGGAAAGCCCAGAGCGACATATCTTCCACCTCAGCGGTCGGCGCTACACCCTCAGCAGCGACGCCTGGCCTCGCCAGCCCAAAAACCAGTTGGTGCTCATCGGCCAGCACCTCGATACGGCCAAGCTGCGGCAAAAGTTGGAAGCCTGTCTTGTCCCGGCGCCCGTCCAGGGCTAAGAACTGGGTGGCGGCTTAGAATCGTCGGGCCCTGTTCCGGCAGCCTCGCGAGGGGAGCCTTGAGAGAGGGCATCCCAGCTATGTCCGATATCTTTGTGATGATCCGCAACCAGGCCAACAACGCCCTCACTTCCATCGACGGGATCCCTTTTGTCGCCTTTCTGGAGCGGGAGGGGCAACTGATTGCCGAAGAAACCATCGAGTTAATCTACGCCGACGCCGGCTTTGATGACCTGCCGATTGGAGAATACACTGTGGGGGTACGGCATGAACGGGTGGAACCGCAAAAAGCCACCTGCCCGGTTGCGATTAGGGGTGCCAACGAAGTTGTTTTGGTAACATTTGTTTACCTCGAGCCGGAGCGGGTTCTGCTGAACGCTCAGATTGCTGTGGAAAAAAGGTTGTAACCATGACCGTCAAAGTGATCCCATCGCACTCCATCAAAGCTTTTCGCTATCGAGTGTTTTGTCTGGGACAAGATCTCTGGAATGCCCGGGATCCGATTAGCCGTGCCAACCTAGCCCTACAACTGGCCGACGCGGCCACAACCCTGGCCCGTATGGAAGTGCAAGCCGCTCAGCCTTTCAGCTCAAGCCCTTCCTATTCCCTGCCGGAAGCAGGCCATAGGTAATCGCTCCAGTCCGGCCTTGAGGCCAGAGGCAAGGGATCCCGCCCGACCAGCATCACTCCCACTCGATGGTGCCGGGGGGCTTGGAGGTGATGTCGTAGACTACGCGGTTGACGCCCGGCACCTCGTTGACGATGCGGTTGGAGATGGTGGCCAAGAGGTCGTAGGGCACCCTAGCCCAGTCCGCCGTCATGCCGTCTTCGCTGGTGACCAGTCGCACCACCACCGGGCAGGCATAGGTGCGCTTATCCCCCATCACCCCCACCGAGCGCACTTCCGGCAGCAACACGGCAAAGGCTTGCCACAGCTTGGGATAGTAGCCGGAGCGGTTGATCTCCTGGCGGACAATCATGTCGGCCTCGCGCAGGATCTCCAGCCGCTCTTTGGTGACCTCGCCCACAATGCGGATGGCCAGGCCCGGCCCCGGGAAAGGATGGCGGCCAACAATTTCTTCCGGCAAGCCCAACGAACGGGCCAGTTGCCGTACCTCATCTTTGAAGAGCTTGCGCAGAGGTTCTACCAGCTTAAAGCGCAGATTCTCCGGCAAGCCGCCGACGTTGTGGTGGCTTTTGATCTTGACGGCAATGCGCTCTCCGGTAACCGGATCCACATTGGTGTTGGCCGACTCGATCACATCGGGGTAAAGGGTGCCCTGGGCCAGGTACTCGAAGGGGCCCAGCCGCTGCGACTCCTCCTCAAACACGCGAATAAACTCTGCCCCGATGCGTTTGCGCTTCTCCTCGGGATCGGTGACCCCCTGCAACTGGCGGAGAAAGCGCTCTTGTCCGTCCACGTAGTGGACAGGGATGTGAAATTGCTCTTGGAAAAGGCGCAGCAGCCGCTGCGGCTCATCTTTGCGCATGAACCCCTGGTCGATGAACACGCAGGTGAGCTGATCCCCAATGGCCTTGTGTAGCAGAAAAGCCAAAGTAGAGCTGTCCACCCCCCCCGAAAGGGCCAACAGCACCCTCTTGTCGCCCACGCGGGCACGGACTTCCCGAATGGCCTCCTCCAGAAAAGCTTCCGTTGTCCAGGTGGGCTCGCAGCCGCAGATGTGATAGACAAAATTGCGAATGAGAAAGGCACCGGCCTCCGAGTGGGCCACCTCTGGGTGAAATTGCACCCCGTAGAGACGGCGCGCCGGATCGGCAATGGCGGCAAAGGGGGTGTTGTCAGTGTAAGCCAGCGAATGAAAGCCCGGGGGCAACTCGGTCACCGAGTCTCCGTGGCTCATCCACATGATGCTGCTTTCTGGCAGGTTGGTGAGCAGATCGGTGGGATCCAAAATGTGCAGGGCGGCACGGCCGTATTCCCCCTTCTGGGCCGGCTCCACCTTGCCCCCCAACTGCTGCACCATAAGCTGCATACCGTAGCACACGCCCAGGATGGGGATCCCCAAGTTCCAGATCTCCAGGTCACAAGCGGGAGCGCCCGGCTCATAGACCGAGTTGGGGCCGCCGGAGAGGATGATGCCCTGGGGCCGCAGTTGCCGCAGTTGCTCGGCAGTGGTGCGGTAGGAAAGGATTTCCGAATAGACGTGGGTTTCGCGAATACGCCGGGCAATGAGCTCAGAGTACTGGGATCCAAAATCGAGAATAACAATCATCTGGCGCTGCACCTTGAGGGAGGAAGGAAAAAGGCCGGGAGGGAGGGGAGAGGTAGAAGAGTTCACAAAACCTCGCAAGTGCAGAATGAGAAAGCCGGGCCTAGCGACTAACTCGGCTGTGGATAAGAAACATTAAGGGCTCTTCCATCGTAACAGGGATGGAGGCGCTTGCTTGCAGTTGCCTGTCCTGGAGAGTCCCTATCGGGTGGGAAGAGAGTTTTCGCTAAAAAACCGCTCACTGGCTAGGCAATGATTCCCAGCAACCATCGCAACGGGGAACCCAGATGACCAGGTAAAGGCAAGACTTATGATCGAAAAAAGAAGCCATCCAGACCCGTGGAGATACTGGCAAAGATCCGCAGTGCCATCGTTTTATGTCCGTTGTTGCTGAGTCCTTTCAAACGTATCTTCGTCGTCGCCGTCGTCTGCTGGCTCGCCGTCTCAAGCGGCAGCAAGGGTGGGGTGTGGTTTTGGCTTTGTTGGCCTTGTACTTGCTCAGTTGGGATGCGCTGAGCGAGGGTGGGTCGTTGCTGCACTTGGGGAGAGGGCAACCCCTATGGCTGGTGGTGATCCCGCTGTTGGGGGGAGGACTCTACAGCTTGGGCGCTGGGATGGTCTGGATGCTGCGCCAGCGCTGCTCTGCCCAGCTTTTGGCCGAGATGATCAGCTTGCCCCACTTGGCTTTGGCCGCCCTGCTCTGGCTGGGTCTGGCCATCTGGGGAGAGCAGCTTTCGCCTTTCCTGTTACGACAAAAAAACCAGTTATTGGCGGGCCTGGTGATGAGTTGGCTGTTGGCTCAGGGGTGGAGTTTTCTTCGCTCCCACTGGATCGTGGAGGTGGGGCAGCTGTGGAGGGATTATCTGCAGGAGCTGCGAGCCTCGGTGTTACAGCCCTGCTACCGGCGCCTGGAAAGCTGCCGCCATTCGCTGCGCCTCTATCAGGCCATTTGGCAAGACCTACAACTGGAAGAGCTGGAAGCCCAGCACCTGATCCAGGTGTTCTCTGAATCGCTGTTGCCGCTGACCTTGCCGCTCAAGGTCTATGCCCAGCGGGTTCACCACTACTGCCAACAGTTGGCAGCCCTGCTGGCGCAGATGCAAGAGCAGGTGGAGCGACTGGAGCAGGTGCTTCTGGATGTGGAGCTGGAGTTGGCCTCCCGTCAATCCTTCCAGGCCCAGCCACAGCCGATTAACCTGCTGGTGGAAGAGGGGATCCACTGTCAGGAGCTGGATTTGCAGGAGTTGGTTTGCCTGAACCAGGAGCTGCTGGGGGCCGATCGCTCTTTGCAGGGCTTGGCCGAAGAGCTCAAGGGCTGGGCCGACAAAGCCATCCCCGCCGGCTTAAAACTGGGATTGCCATGGCTGCGATCCCTGGGATGAAGAAGGCTGACCCGCCTGCTTCTGAGCCCCCAGAACTGGAGGCCCTGTGGTCAAGCTGGCTGGTGGATCTGGGCTGGCAGCCTTCTGAGCCGCAGCAGCAGCAACTGCAACAGCTCTATTCCCTGGTGATGGCCGGAAACCGCACCCAAAACCTCACCCGCATCACCGATCCCATCGATTTTTGGGAGAAACACCTGTGGGACTCGCTGCGGGGCCTGCGCCTGCTGGGATCCTGGGATGAAATCCAAGCTCAGCCCTGGCGCGGGATCGACATCGGCACCGGGGCAGGGTTTCCAGGGATCCCGGCCCAGATCGCCCTGCCCCAGGCCCACTTCACCCTCCTAGACAGCAGCCAACGCAAGATCGCCTTTGTGCAAGAAGTTTTGCAGCAGCTTTCCCTCGCCCAGGCGCGGGCGGTGGCCCAACGGGCAGAGATCTGGGGGCAAGACCCGCAGGAACGCGGCAGCTACGATCTGGCCTTGGCCAGAGCCGTGGCAGCGGCGGAGATCTGCGCCGAGTATTGCCTGCCCCTGCTCAAGGTGGGGGGACGCGCCATTCTCTACCGCGGCCATTGGACCGAGGCAGAAGCCCAAACCCTGAAGCGGGCCCTTTCTCTTTTGGGGGGGAAGCTGATCCATGTCGAAGCCTTCACTACCCCCCACAGCCACGGGATGCGGCATTGCCTGCTGTTGGAGAAAGTCGCCCCTACACCAGCTTGCTATCCCCGTCCTCCCGGCATTCCCAAACGCCAACCCCTGGGACAGGACAAGCGCCGCTAAAAGTTGGGATCCTTAATTTCCTAGTTCAAAAAAGCTTCTGCACATTCCTGGAGAAAGATCTTGGACAGGTAGTTTGCAAATGCCGTCGGGGAGACTAAGATGTGGATGGCATCAGGTTCGGATTGAGCCAATGGTCTAACCAGGTGAGCTTCCGAACTGAGCGCTAAAGGTTAAGGTTCGGAGTTCGCTACGTTATGACCATTTTTGTGGGCAATCTGTCCTTCAAGGCCAGTGAAGAAGACCTACGGCTTGTGTTTTCCGAGTACGGCACCGTCAAGCAAATCAAGCTGCCGGTGGATCGGGAGACGGGCCGCAAGCGCGGCTTTGCTTTTGTGGAACTGGAAAACGAGGCCGACGAGCAAAAAGCCATCGATGAGTTGGATGGCGCCACCTGGATGGGCCGGGATCTGAGGGTTAACAAGGCCATGCCGCGTCAGGCCGGCGCAGGCGGCGGCAGGCGGGATAGCCGTTCTTCCCGCTTCTAATCCGATAGGCTCTGGGCCGGGGATCCCTCTCCCCGGCCTTTAGCTTTGGCCGAAGATGACTTTGGCCAGAAAGGCCAAGCCAAACCAGGTGGAGGCCACCAGGACAATAGCCGGGCCAGAAGCGACGTTGAGGTAGTAGCTGGCGTACATCCCCAGCAAGCTAGCGCTGACGCCAAACAGGGATCCCAGCAGCATCACCTGCTGCAGGCGAGGCACCAACAGGTAGGCTGTTGCTGCCGGCGTGATGAGCATGGCCAGCACCAGCAGCACCCCCACCGCCTTCATGCTGGCCACCAAAGTTAGGGAGGTGAGCGCCATCAGCCCCCAGCCCAGTCCCTCGGTGGGCAGGCCGGCTGCCTTGGCTCCCAGGGGATCGAAACTGTAAAAAGTCAGCTCTTTAAAAAAGAGGGCCACCAATCCCAGCACCAGAGCGGTGATGCCCACCACCGTCAACACGTCGGCAGCACTTACCCCCAGCAGGTTGCCGAAGAGGAAGTGGTTGAGATCGATGCGGGCCCGCCGTTGGATCAGGGTGATCAACAGGATCCCCAAAGCAAAGAAAGCAGAAAAGACGATCCCCATGGCCGCATCGGGCTTGAGGGGAGTGGCGGAGCGGATCCACTGGATGAGCAGAGCGCTCAGCAACCCCGCCACGAAGGCGCCGACAAAAAGGTTTAGGCCCAGCATGTAGGCAATGGCCAGGCCCGGCAGCAGCGAATGGCTGAGGGCATCTCCCAGCAGGGCCAAGCTTTGCACCAGCAGATAGCTGCCCACCACGGCGCAGAGCATGCCGATGGCCACGGCCACCAACAGGGCCCGCTGCATGAAGGCAAAGCGCAAGGGATCCGCCAGGGTGTGCCAGAGCCCTTCCATACCACCTCTCACCCCCTAGGCAGCCGAGTCCAAGGGCAGGATACGGCCATAGGCCCGCTGCAACACCTGCGGCTGCAACACCTGCTGCGGGGATCCCTGGGCAATCAGCACGCGGTTGAGGAGCAGCACCTCGTCAAAGTAGGCCAGCGCCTGCCCCAGGTCGTGGTGCACCACCATCACGATATGGCCGGCGTCGGCCAGCTCCCGCAACACCTGAAACACAATGGCCTCGCTGGGCTGGTCGATCCCGGCCAGCGGCTCGTCCAGGGCGTAGATCTCCGCTTCCTGCGCTAGAGCCCGCGCCAAAAACACCCGCTGCTGCTGTCCCCCTGATAGCCGACCAATGGGCCGATCCCGATAGGCTCCCATCCCCACCCGCTCCAGGGCTTGCGCGGCCCGCTCCCGACCTTCTGGCCCGATGCGGCGCAACCAGCCGGCAGCTCTTACCTGTCCCATCAGCACCACATCCCACACCGTGGCCGGAAAGCTCCAGTCGATGGCCGACCGCTGCGGCACATAGGCCACTTGCTCCCCCCGCAGCACCTGGCCGCCGTAGCGCACCTCGCCCCCCTCTTTGGGCACCAACCCCAACAGCGCCTTGAGCAATGTACTCTTGCCGGCCCCGTTGGGCCCCAGGATGCCCGTGATGCGCCCCGGCCGGATCTCGGCGCCGATCCTCTCCAACGCCAGCAACTTGCCGTAGCGCACCGTCAGATCCCGCACCACCAGGGAGGCCGGACGAAGCGGGAGAGAAACCGCTGGTTTTTTCATTTTCCTTTCATTTTCATCAAGACCAGTGTAACCTAGGGGGGTACATGAATCATGAAACGATTATGAAAATGAAAGCTTTGTTTTTTGCTGGGCGCCGCTTGGCGGTGGGATTTGGCCTGGTGATCGGGGGTTGGCTGTCCCTGGCTGGCTTGGCTGTGGCGCGTCCCCGCGTCGTGGTCACCACCACCTTGATTGCCGATTGGGTAGGGCAGGTGGGGCAGGATCGCATCCAGCTCAGCAGCCTGCTGCAGCCGGGCGTGGATCCCCACGTCTATGAGCCGACGCCGGCCGATGCCGCGGCCCTGGAGCAAGCGGATCTGGTGTTTTACAACGGCTACAACCTGGAGCCGGGGTTAATTCGTCTTATCGAGGCCACGGCCCAAGGAGCGCGGCGGGTTGCCCTGGCCGAGATCCTTGAGCCCATCGTCGCCGATGAAGACGGGATCCCGACGCCGGATCCCCACGTGTGGGGCAATGTGGAAAACGTCATCCTCATGGTGGAGCACATTGCCCAGGAGCTGACGGAGCAAGTCCCCAACGAAGCCGCTTTTTTCCAGGCCAATGCCGCCGCCTATCGGGCGGAGCTGGAGGAGCTCCACACCTGGATCGGGGAACAGATTCAGACCATTCCCCCCGCCAACCGGGTTCTGGTGACCACCCACGATGCCTTTGCCTACTACACCCAAGCCTACGGCCTGAAGATGGGGGGATCCCTCCTGGGGATCAGCACCGAGGAACAGCCCAGCGCCCAGACGGTGGCCCAGTTGGTGGAGGAGATCCGCGCCCTGGGGGTGCCGGCGGTCTTTGCCGAGACCACCCTTAACCCCGCTCTCATCCAGACGGTGGCCGCCGAAGCCGGGGTGCAGGTAGCCGAACAGGAACTGTACTCGGACTCTTTGGGGGAAGCAGGCAGCGGCGCCGAAACCTACGTCGCCATGATGCGCCTCAACACCTGCACCATCGTGGCGGCCTTGGGCGGATCCCCTGACTGTCCTTGAGGGGCAGCATCGAGACGGTGGGGCTGAGTTTTGTATGATAGGGGCTCAGACCCTCGTTATCTCACCGCGTCCATGCCTGCTGCCATCCGTCGCCCGCCTCGTTCCCTCTACTGTGGCCAAGTGCGCCCGGCCCACATCGGCCAGACCCTCACCCTCTACGGCTGGATCGACCGCCGCCGCGACCACGGCGGTGTGATCTTCTTGGATCTGCGGGATCGCTCCGGCATCGTGCAACTGGTGGCCGATCCCCAGAAAACCCCCCTCTCCTACGAGCTGGCGGGGCAGGTGCGCAGCGAATATGTGGTGCGGGTAACGGGAACGGTTCACCAAAGACCTAGTGACTCCTTTAATCCCCGCCTGGCCACCGGCGAGGTGGAGGTCTACGCGGAAGAGTTGGAAATTCTCAGCCGGGTGGGCAAGCAGCTTCCCTTCAGCGTCTCGGGGGAGGAAGGGGAAGAGGTGCGGGAGGAGATCCGCCTGCGCTACCGCTACTTGGACTTGAGGCGAGAGCGCCTGTCCCGCAACCTGCAGCTGCGTCACCAGGTCATCAAGGCCATCCGCCGCTTCCTGGAGGACGAAGAAGGCTTTATCGAGGTGGAGACCCCCATCCTCACCCGCTCTACCCCCGAAGGTGCTAGAGATTACCTGGTGCCGAGCCGCGTCAACCCCGGGGAGTGGTTTGCCCTGCCGCAGTCGCCCCAGCTTTTTAAGCAGTTGCTGATGGTGGCCGGCGTGGATCGCTACTACCAAATTGCCCGCTGCTTTCGGGATGAGGATCTGCGGGCGGATCGCCAGCCGGAGTTTACCCAGCTGGACATGGAGATGAGCTTTATGGATCAGGAGGCGATCCTGGAACTCAACGAGCGGCTCCTCTGCCATATCTTCAAAACCGTCAAAGGCATCGACCTGCCCCGCCCTTTCCCGCGGCTGACCTATGCCGAGGCCATGGCCCGCTACGGCTCCGACAAGCCCGACACCCGCTTTGGGCTGGAATTGGTGGATGTTTCGCCGCTGTTTCAGGGATCCGGCTTTAAGGTCTTCGCCAAGGCCTTGCAAGAGGGCGGTGTGATCAAAGTTCTGCCGGTGCCGGGCGGCGACGAAAAGATCTCCAACACCCGCATCAAGCCGGGCGGGGATCTGTTCAAGCTGGTCACCCAGTACGGGGCGGGTGGCCTGGCCTTCATCCGGGTGCGGCCCGGCAGCCTCGACACCATCGGCGCCCTCAAAGAAAGCCTCAGCCCCGAGCAGGAACAGCAGTTGCTGCAGCTTACCAACGCCAAGCCGGGGGATCTGCTGCTGTTTGGAGCAGGGCCGGCTGCCGTGGTCAACGAGTCGCTGGGCCGCCTGCGGCTGCACCTGGGCCAGGAGCTGGGCTTGATCCCGGAGAACGCCTTGAATCTCCTCTGGATCACCGATTTTCCCCTGTTTGAATTCAATGCCGAGGAAAACCGCCTGGAAGCCCTGCACCACCCCTTTACCGCCCCCCACCCCGACGACTTGGCCGACCTGAAAACGGCGCGGGCCCAGGCCTACGACCTGGTCTGGAACGGCGTGGAAGTAGGAGGGGGATCCCTGCGGATTTACCAGCGGGAAATTCAGGAGCAGGTTTTTCAAGCGATTGGCCTCACCCCCGAACAGGCGCGGGACAAGTTTGGCTTTTTGTTGGAAGCCTTTGAGTATGGCACCCCGCCCCACGGCGGCATTGCCTACGGCCTGGATCGGCTGGTGATGTTGCTGGCCGGGGAAGATTCCATCCGGGATGTCATCGCCTTTCCCAAAACCCAGCAGGCCAGGTGTTTGCTCACCGGTGCCCCTTCCGGCGTCGAGGCCAAGCAGCTCAAGGAACTGCACGTGGCCTCCACCTATCAGCCCGGCTGAACAGGATCCCCTGTTCCGGACTGTGGAAGGATAGAGAAGAACCTACCCCACCTTTCCGTATGCTAGACCTGACCGGAAAAAAAGCCTTGGTAACCGGCATTGCCAACGAGCGCTCCATCGCCTGGGGCATTGCCCAGCAACTGCACAAAGCGGGGGCGACGTTGGGGGTTACCTATCTGCCGGACGAGCGGGATCGCTTCAAGACCAAAGTCCAGCAGCTCACCGAGCCCCTGCAGCCGGATTTTCTCCTCCCTTGCGACGTGCAAAGCGACCAGCAGATTGACGAGCTGTTTCAGGCAATAGCCCAGAAATGGGGTCAGGTCGATATCTTGGTTCACTGCCTGGCTTTCGTCAAAAAAGAAGAGCTGAGCGGCAACTTTAGCGATATCTCGCGGGAAGGGTTTGCCCTGGCCATGGATGTGAGCACCTACTCCCTGATTGCCCTCTGCCGGGCCGCCAAGCCTCTCTTGAGATCCGGCAGCAGCATCCTCACCCTCACCTATTTGGGGGGGGTGCGGGTGGTGCCCAACTACAACATGGCCGCTGTCACCAAAGCGGGCCTGGAAACCTGCGTTCGCTACCTGGCGGCCGAGCTGGGCCCCGCCGGGATCCGGGTGAATGCCATCTCCGCTGGACCCATTCGCACCTTGGCTTCTTCGGCCATTGCTGATTTCCATGCCATGCTGCACGCGGTCGAGGAGAAAGCTCCGCTGCGGCGCAATATCACCCAGCTCGAGGTGGGCAATGTGGCAGCTTTTCTGGCCAGCGACCTGGCCAGCGGCATTACCGGCCAGGTGATCTATGTGGATAGTGGATATAGCATCCTGGGTTTTTAGGCTCTTGGGGATCCCCCTGGCATGAATCGCTTCTCGCCTTTGCAGCGGCTGCTGCTCACCTGGATTTTGATCGTCATCAGCGGCTGGCTGGCCCTACAGGTGGGCCGGCTGTTTGGCCATCTGCTCACCACCATCCTGACGGCGGCGGTGCTGGCTTTTTTGCTCAACTATCCGGTGCAGGTGCTGCGGCGCTATCGGGTAAGCCGCGGTTTGGCAGTCACCCTGGTTTTTGCCCTGTCGGTGGTGCTGCTGGCCTTGGTGGGGATCGCTGTGGTGCCCATCCTGGCCAAGCAGGTGGTGCAGTTGGGGGCGCGGATCCCGGAGTGGGTGGATACCTTACAAAGCTGGCTGGATCAAATCAGCCTGTGGGCGGCAGAGCGCAACATCAACCTCGGCCAGACAGAGCTGGTGAACACCCTCCTCAACCGCCTGCAGGCCAGCGCCGAAAAAATTGCCGGCCAATCCCTGGACATCCTCCTGGGCACCTTCAATCAGGTGATCGATCTGGTGTTGGTGTTGGTGCTGGCCCTCTACATGCTGCTCTACGGGGGGCAGTTCTGGCAGGGGTTGCTCAGCCTCTTCCCCAAGCCCTGGGGACCGCGCATCGGCGAAGCCCTGGCTCTGAGTTTCCAGAACTTTCTCATCAGCCAGTTGGTGTTGGGGTTCATCATGGCCCTGATGCTGGTGCCAATTTTTGGGTTTTTGCGCGTGCCCTTCGGGCTTTTGTTTGGCCTGTTGATCGGCCTGCTGGAGGTGATCCCACTGGTGGGGGGCTTTATTGGCATCGGCGCGGCAGCGGTGCTGCTGGCCTTTCAGGATATCTGGCTCAGCCTCAAGGTGGTGCTGGTCTCCCTAATTGTGCAGCAGGTTAAGGATCGGGTCATCGCCCCCCGCCTGATGGGGGAACTGATCGGCCTCAACCCGGTGTGGATCTTGATCGCCCTGTTGGTGGGGGCGCAACTGGGGGGCATCCTGGGCGTCATCGTCGCGATTCCCCTAACCAGTGTGGTGAAAAGCCTCTACGAGATCGCGCGTTCCGCCGACTTGGCCGCCGAAGAGGGCTTGGACTCGACCACGAGAGTGACCTCTCTGGGCGAAAGTCGCAGAGAAACTCGCCGGGATCCCACCTTGCCCAAACCGGAGACCCAACAGGTTTAGCGTGCTGACGTTCCAAGCGGAGCCGAACCCGAATCCGTATCTCCCCTCTCCCTTTGGGAGAGGGGCCGGGGGTGAGGGCCTCAGCGAATTTTTCCCTCGATAAAAGGCACCTCCAGCACCTTTTCGTGGTGGATGGGGCCATGGCCAAAATAGCCCCCTTCCCCGAACAATTCGCCGTGGTCGGCGGTAACGGTGATGTAGGTGTTTTTGGGAACCAGATCGAACAATTGTTCAAAAACCCCATCTAGGTAGCGCACCGCCTCGATCTGCCGCTGGCGCAGCTCCTCCAACTGGGCGGCGCTGAAAAAGGGGATCCCGGCCTCTTCCCCTTCATCCAGGCGCTTTAACACGCCATTCACCCCAGAGATGCGGGGCCACAGGCTGGGATCCTCATCGGGCAGGGCGTAGGGATAGTGAGTTTCACCCACATTCAACAGGTAAAAGCTGGGGCGATCCGGATCAAAGCGCAACTGCTCCACCATGGCTGCCATGTCGTTGTGGCGCGGCATGAGGCGGTAGGAATCGAAGTCGCGGTTGAGCAGGGTGCTGGGGTTGAGCACCGGCAGGGAGACCATGGCGTGGGTGGTGTAGCCCAGTTGGTGCTTCAGTAGCGTCGGCAAATAGAGGTGGGGCAGCAGATGCTTGAACTCGATCGGCTGCCGGGTACCGAGGCGCTCGTTGTAGCGCAAATATTCCTGCTTGTAGTGTTCAGACGCGAAAACCTGGGTGGGGCTGGTGTGGGGCAGCAGGCCCATGAGCAGGTTGTAGTGGGCGGGAGCCGTCCAGGAAGCGTAGCTCCAGCGCTTTTCCAGGGATCCCAGCTTGAGCAGATGCTTGGGGTTGGCGGCCAGCAGGCTGTCGAAACGGCAACTGTCGAGAACGATCAGCAGATAGTTATTCTGTCCCTGGGGTTCCGGTCGAGGGTCGGACTCAGACGAGGGAGCCGCAGAAGATCGCCACCAGTTCAAGAGTCCCATTCCTCTTCCTCCTGGGCAGAATAGGGCCGTCGGACGATCCGCCAGTTGGGGGCTGTGGCCGCGTCGTCTTCCTCCTCAAGTTCTTCCTCAGGATTGGCAGATTTAGGAGCCGGGTCGCGAATGCGTTCCGGCGGGATATTGGAGTAGGAATAGCGGCCTGCCTGGGGATCCGGCAGATCCTGAGGCAAATAGTGGTCGGGGGGAATCATCTGCGCTTCCAAAAAGCGCACTCGCTCGATGAGCTGGTTTAACTTGCGGATTGCCTGTCGCTGGAATACCCGGTCGTGCAGCCGCCAAGCGCCCACATACAGAAACCCCAAGCCCACTCCTACCCCATAGGCCGTCAAGAGCGTCAGCGACAAAGGAATCGCAGCGCCAGCTTGCCCGGCTACGACTACGGCTGCCGCAGATCCCCAGTTTTGGACAAGGAAAACGAGCAGGGTCAGTATCCACAGGCCCAGGAGTATGGAGCGGATATTCTGGAGCATGGCCGCCACCTTCCCTCTTCACCAGGCTACCACCACCCCTGCAAGGAGCGGCGGAGGAAACCCCGACTCCTCAGCCACCTCCGATTGCGTTGGATCCCCAGCCCGGAGCCACTTGAGCCGCCCTGAGGATAAAGGCAGCCAGGTTGCGCAGCGCTTCATCATCCATCCAGGAGGGGGGCACGGGGCGGCAGCCATAGCTAACCTCGGTGCCATCGTAGCTGCGGGGATCCCGTTGGTACTCCACCAAGGCTTGAATGGTGTCGCGGGGTGGGGTGGCGCCGCGCAAGTCCTTGAGCGAAAGGGAAATGTTGGGGGCCGGTAGGGTAGAGCCACCCACGTGGCAGTTCAGACAGGCGGACTGAAAGCGATTTTTCCCGTCGGTAAGTTGCTCTGGAGTAAAGGTGAGCATGTGCCCTTCCGCATCCCAGGGCAGCTCTATCGGCTCAGTGGTTCGCAGATAGTGGCTCACGTAAGGATCAATGCGGCCTGCTGCTGGGCTAGCTAGCCCTAGCCATACCAGAAGCAGGATCCCGGCCCACCTCCAGCCACGGCCCGGGACCCGCCACCGCTTTGCCCCTTGAGTTTGCCCAGGCATCAGAGATAGGCCGAAAGGTCACTGTGGGATTCGCTCTTGGTGCCGCCCCAGCCGGGCACGGTCTTAGCCTGCACTAGGATGTAGCCGGCAATTAACTTCAGATCCTCATCGGTGAGGTTGCGCAGGCGAGGATACTCACTTAGAAGCTGGGTGTTGGGATGATATTCCACCAGGGACTCTACCCCGTCATAGGTGACCGGGTTCTTGATGTAGTCCACGATCGCCAACACATTATCGCGGGGAGGTGTTGCCCCCTCCAGATCCGAGAGCTTCAAGGTAACATCCGGATTGGGATAGGTCTGTCCACCCACATGACACTGGGCACAGGCCCTGTTGAATAACTGCTTTCCTCTGGCCAGTTGCGCTTCCGTGAAAGTGATGGACTCGGTTGGCGACAAGGCTACAGGAGGAATCTGCCTGGCCGCCAAGGCCGGCCCCCAGGCATACCCGGCCATCCCCAAAACCAAGATCAGGATCAGTAACCGACGACGCGCCGCCGCGAACGCTTTCTGAAGAGAAAAAAATTTGCTAAACATGGTTCTCCGTAGTTCGATCTTAGAAAAGGGGTCAGCTCTGCTCCAGCGACAAACCCGACAACAGGATCAAGAATAGACCATTGCGAGATCATTTGCAGATGGGATCCGGGATCCGTTTTGCAAGGCGTTCTCTTCGACCCTGGTGTTAAGTTTGATTGCGAATTCAGGGCCCCTTCAACGGTCGGGTTATTGCCCCCACCCTGCCGAGATCGGCAATGCGATACACAAAAGCAAACTCGGAGAAGGGATCTCTTTCCTCCTGGAGAGGACAGCAGAGGTTGGGACAGATAGGGTTGAGGAGTCCTCAAAGGCGGTTCAATTGCCAGGGATCCCCTGGCTGGGGCTATCCTGTAAGCATCTCTCCTGCGTGCGTTCTCTAAGTGGGTAGGCAATGCCTTGGGACCTGGGGCGGTTTTGGAACACGCTGACCTACTACGAAGCGCTGCCCTTTGCCGACCTATGGCGCTGGGTTCAGAATGGGTTCCAAGCAGCAGCGGTTGACTTCATGCCTCCTTCCCTGGCGACTTCAGCTCCTCTTCCCGTGATCTTCTTGGGCGATGGCCTACCAGTGGGGCTGGCGGAGGCGCTGCAACAGCAGGGGGCGGAAGTCCAGGAGAGAGGGGATGAGGTGACAGCCAGGGTCATCCTGGGTCTGGAGAACCGGGAGGAAGCTAAGGCCCACCTGGAGCGGCTGCGCCGCAGCGGCCAGACGGAACAGATGCTCTTTGACTTTCGCCGGCCTGACCCCCAGGTGAACCAGTTCTGGGGCATCCTAGACGATGTGGTGATGGGCGGGGTGAGCCAAAGCCAACTGCTCTGGGGCGAGGGCGAGCTGCTGTTTACGGGGCAGGTTTCCACGGCCAACTTCGGCGGCTTTGTTTCCACGCGCACCCGCAACTGGCAGCCTCCCTTGGATGTGTCGGGGTTTGCCGGCCTGGAGCTGCGGCTGCGGGGGGATGGGCAGCGCTACAAGGTTCTGCTGCGGGATCAAGGGGGTTGGGACAGCCCGGCCTACGGCTATGCCTTCGACACCACCCCAGGGGAAGAGCAGACCGTCCAGGTGCCTTTTGCCGAGATGGTGCCTACCTTTCGCGCCCGCCGGGTTGCTGCTCCCCCTTTGAATACCCGCCAGATCTATTCCCTGCAACTGATGCTGAGCAAGTTTGAGGCGGACGGCAGCCCCAACCCCCGCTTTCGGCCTGGGCCCTTCCAACTGGGCCTGCGCTGGATCGGGCTCTACCGCCGCGATCCGCTGCCGCAACTGATGGGGGTGGCGCGGGGATCCCTAACTCCCGATTGGGTGGCGGCCTTGCGGGAGAGCTCCAGCCGCTGGTGTGGGGTGGAGATTCCTGCAGAGATCGAGGGATCCGCTCTGGCAGCCCAGTTGCTGCGGCTATTGCACTCGCCCGAGAGTGTGGGCCGGGTGGTGCCTCTAGAAGCTGTCCATGGCTAAGCTTCTGGGCCGCCTCAAGGGATCCCTGGGGCTTTTGGCCGGCCTATGGCTGTGGGCGGGCCAGGGGATCCCTTACCTGTTTGACTGGGACGAGCTCATTTACGCCAGCTTGGCGCGGCAGATGCTGGCCAGCGGCGATCCCCTGGCTTTGCAAATTAACGGCGAGCCTTTTTTCGAAAAGCCCCCCCTCTTTTTTTGGCTGCAGGCCCTGGCGATGGCGGCCCTGGGGGTCAACGAAGGGGCGGCGCGGCTGCCCAATGCCTGGGTTGGCGGGATCACCGTAGCCCTTTTGGTGGCGTGGGGAGGGCGGCTGCGCGGGGCGGGGTTTGGCTGCCTCTGGGGGATCCTGCTCCTGACGGGCTACCTGCCCCTGTTTTTCTACAAAACCGGCCTCATCGACCCGCTGCTGAATTTGGGTATGGGCGTGGGGCTGGGATCCCTTTGGGCTGCTGAGGAGGCGCGTCGGGCCGGGCGCTCCGGTCAGGGGTGGAGAGCTCTGGGCGCGCTGGCTTTGGGCCTGGCGGTGTTGGCCAAGGGGCCGGTGGGGCTGGTGTTGCCGCTAGCCATCTGGATCCTCTACAAGCTCTGGCAGCGGGATCCGCCAATGGGGTGGGGGGAGATGGTGATCTTTTTGGGCCTGGCGGCGGCTGTTCCCCTGGCCTGGCTGGTGCTGGAAGTGACAGCGCGGGGGCTGCAGTGGCTGGCGGCGTTTTGGCACTACCAGTGGGGTCTGGTGAGTACCCCCAGCGGCCATCCGGGCCCGGTCTACCTGCATCTTTTGGCCTTTGCCTGGGGGTGCTTTCCCTGGGGGGCTTTGGCCCTGGCCGGGATCCTGGAGAGGATCCCCAGGAGTATTGACTCGGCGGCTGCGGATTTAACTCAGCGGGCAGAACGCCTGCTCTTGGTGGCCTTTGGGGTGGTGCTGGCCCTGTTTTCGCTCCTGGTGCAAACCAAGTTGATCCACTACACCTCGCTGCTTTACCCCATCGGCGCCTACTTTGCCGCCCTGCGCCTGCAAGGCCTGGTTGCCGAGAAAAGGGGGCCCAGCTTTGGGGAAACTGCCTGGATCCTGCTCAGCGGCCTGGGTTGGCTGGCCCTGTGGCTGCTATTGCCGTGGCTGGGATCCCAGGATCCGGCTTTGCGGGCCCAAGTGGGGGCCGCCTTGGGGATCCCCGACAGCCTAACCGGCCGTTTGGCCCTGGGATACCTACAGGCCGAGGTGGAATGGCCCTTCTTCACCTATGGCCCTGCTTTGCTCCTGGTGCTGGGGGGACTGGCCTGGATCAGGGCGCGGCAGAGCGTTCGGGGATGGGCCATCTTGCTCTTGGCCACTGGACTCAGCGCCCAGTTGGCCTGGAGCTGCATCTTCCCAAGGGTGTTGCAGCATACCCAGGGGGGATCCGTCTACTTTTTCCGCCAGTTTGCCGGCCCAGAACCGGCTCTTTCGGGAAGGGTTGGCCTCTACGGGCTCCGCTCGTTTGTACCCTATTTTTATGGTCCGCTGCGGGTGCCCTATGCCGCCAAGCTGGAGGAGCTGGCTGCCTGGCAAGCCCAAGGCCAGGTGCCCGACTATCTGGTGACCTGGGATCCCTTTGTAGCTGAGCTAACGGAGCCAGGGATCCCAGCGGCAGCTTGGCAGGCCGTGGAGCGCCGCAGCCCCTTTTGGCTGTTGAAGAAAACCTAGGGAAGATATGGGCCAGTACGTGTTGCGGATCAGCGACCTTCCCCTTCAGGATCGCCCGCGCGAGCGGCTGCTCAGCCAAGGGGCCAAAAGCCTCTCCCACGCCGAGCTGCTGGCCATTTTGCTCAATACCGGCCAGGGGCCGGGCAAGCTCTCGGCTGTGGGCCTGGCCCAGTTGCTCTTGAAAACATTGGAAGCCCAAGGGGATCCCCTGGCCCAACTGCGCCAGGTGGAAGCCGGAGAGCTGCTGCAAATTGAGGGCATTGGCCCAGCCAAAGCAGCAACAGTGTTGGCCGCCATCGAGCTGGGGCGGCGGATCTTTTTGGCCCGACCCCCCGAGCGGACGGTGATTGAATCGCCGGAACAGGCGGCCATGGCCCTAAGCGGCGACCTGATGTGGGAGCCCCAGGAGCATTTTGCCGTCCTGCACCTGGACATCAAACACCGCCTCATCGGCCAGCAGATCGTAACCCGGGGAACCGCCACGGAAACCCTCACCCACCCGCGGGAAACCTTCCGCAGCGCCATTAGGCAAGGGGCCAGCCGCATCCTGGTGGCCCACAACCACCCCTCCGGCAGCTTGGATCCCAGCCCGGAAGATCTTGCTCTCACCCGGCAACTCTTGCAGGCGGGGCAACTGCTGCAGATCCCGGTTTTGGATCACCTCATCCTCGGCGGCGGGCAGTTCCTCAGCCTGCGCCAACACACCCGCCTGTGGGAGGAATTTCCCCAGCCCGAGTAGTTCCAAGCGCTCCGCGCCGCTAACGCGACCACCCCCGCCCCCCTACATCCCCCCGCAGGCGGGGGGACAAGAGGGGGGCCGGGGCTAGGGATCCGGCAGCACCTCAAAGCGCATGCCCACCCTGAGTTGGCCGCCGTTGACCAGATCCCAGGCCGACTGTTCCTTCCTGCCGGGCAGTTGGGCCCGCCGGATGAGGAGGGATCCCTCCCCTGTGGCCACATACACCCCTTCTCCCCTGGCCAGTCCCACCACTTCTCCGGGGCTGCCCGGGGGAAGCTCGGCAGGTGGCGGGTGCAACTGGGGAGCGGCGGAGCGGACAATCTTAATCCGCTGCCCCTGCAAGCCGGTAAAACAGTCCGGGGAAAAGGCGCGGATTTGGTTGTGCAAGGCCTGGGCCGGGCGCTGCCAGTCGAGCTGGAAGTCCTGTTTTTTAAGCAGGGGGGCATAGGTTGCCCGCGAGTCATCCTGGGGAATGGGGGTCAGCTCTCCTTTTTCCAGTTTCACCAGGGTTTCCACCAGCAGCTCTGCCCCCCGTTGGGCCAGTTGGGAGGCCAGCTCCAAGCCGGTCTGCTCCGGCTCGATGGGCAGCTTGGCCTGCAGCAAGATGGCCCCCGTATCCATGCCTTCGTCCATGAGCATGGTGGTGACGCCGGTCTCGGTCTCGCCGTTGGCAATGGCCCACTGGATGGGGGCGGCGCCGCGATAGGCCGGCAGGAGGGAAGCGTGGACATTGATGCAGCCCAGCTTGGGCATCTGCAGCACCGCCGGCGGCAAGATCTGGCCGTAGGCCACCACCACAAACACATCGGCAGCCAGCGCCTCTAGCGCCGCCAGCACCTCTGGATCCCGCCGCAGCCGGCCAGGCTGCCACACCGGGATCCCGTGGGCTTGGGCGAGGATCTTGGTGGGCGGGGGGAGCACCTTCTGTCCTCGCCCCTGCGGCCGATCCGGCTGGCAGACCAATCCCACCACTTCAAAGGGAGACTGCGGCTGCAACAAGATCTGCAGCGAGGGCAGAGCAAACTCCGGCGTGCCAAAGAAAACAACCCGCATGGCCGACCCCCTGAGCCCTGCCCTTTAGTCTAGAGCGGCCGGGGAAGGTGGAGAGGGCTCGCCCTCGGCGGCGTCGGCTGCTGGAGAAGGAAAGGGAGAAAGCCTGGTCGGGGAAGCCTGCCAAAAGGCGGGCTGTTTGAGATCGAACTCTTGGCTCCAGGCCGGCAAGAAGGAGCCCAGCTTTTGCCCGGAAAGCCGCAGCCGCTGCACAAAGGTCCATTCCAGACGGGTCAAGGCCCGCCGCACAAAGTCCTTGGCCCAAGCCGGATCCGGAACTTCCGCTGCCTGCAAGTTCACCTGTAAGAGGCCCAGCTTGGGGTGCAGATGGACGCGGGCCTGGATCCCCTGCGGGCGCAGCAGGTAGTCGAGCACATACTGGATGGCTTCTCCATCCCCGCGTTGGGCGCGATACAAGGGGCTGTTGGGGTTGGGCGGCGGCTGGTAGCGCCACTCGCGGTGCCACTCCGGGATCCCTTCGTTGGGGGGAAAGCCAAACAGCTCCACCTGGCGCTGCCGGTAGCTCAACGCTATTTCCTCTAGGGTTGGCAAGAGGCCCTGCAGCAGCCGATCCGCATCCGGAAGGGGATCCCCTTCCAGGCGCAGCAACAGGCGGTGTCCGGAAAGACGCGCCTGCACCTGCAGATGTCCCAGCCCCTGGGATCCCAGGGCTGCTTGCAAGCGAGCCACGATCTCCGGGAGAGCCGCCTGGACCTCCACAGAATGGTCAGACATCGGCAGGGATCCGCAACAAGACCAGATCCAACCTAGCCCAAGTTCGGCAAGGGCTTGGAGGGGTTGCCAGCCGGGGCTAGATTCCCAGGATTAAGCGGGCAACGGAGAAGTAGATCAACACCCCTAGCACATCCACAATCGTGGTGATGAAGGGGTTAGCCATCAAAGCGGGATCGAAGCCGAAGGAGCGGAACAAAAAGGGCAGCCCCGCCCCCGACACCGAAGAGAGAACAGAAATCCCAAATAGGCTCAGCCCGACGCTGATCGCCACCAAGAGATCCCGCTGCAGGGCATAGGCCCAGCCGATGGTGATCAAGCTGAGCATGATCCCCAGCATGGCTCCCACCGCCGCTTCCCGGGCCAGCACCCCAAACCCGTCCTTGAGGCGCACCGTCGCCGTGCTCAGGCCGCGAATCACCACCGTCGAAGACTGGGAGCCGACGTTGCCGCCGCTATCCACCAACAGGGGGATAAAAGCCGCCAGGGCAATCACCTGGCTTAAGACCTCTTCCTGACCGGCAATAATCGTGCTGGTAAAGGTGTTGGTAAACAGCAAAATCAGCAGCCACACCACCCGCTTGCGGGCCGCCTGCCAAAAGCTGAGGTCGAAATAGTCCTCTTCTCCAGACTGCAACCCCCCCAAGGAGTAGATGTCTTCGGTGGCCTCTTGCTCCAGGATGTCCAGTACATCATCTACCGTAACGATCCCCACCAGTCGCCGCTCGGCATCCACCACCGGCACCGCCAACAGGTCGTACCGCTGGATGACCCGCGCCACTTCTTCTTGGTCGGTGTGGGTGCTGACAAACACCACCTCCCGGTTCATCACCTCCTCCAGCCGCTGGGCCGGGTCGGCCATCACCAACTCCCGCAAGGACAGGGTTCCCGTCAGGTGTCGCTCTTGGTCGGTGACGTAGAGGTAGTAGATGGTCTCGGTTTCGCGGGCCAAGAGGCGCACCCGCTCCAGCGCCTCGGCTGCGGTCAGGTTCTCTCGCAGGGAAATGTATTCCGGAGTCATGATCCGCCCCGCGGTGTTGGGGGCATAGCCCAGCAGCAAGGCTGTGGCTTCCCGCTCTTCGGGGCTGAGCTGCGGCAGCAGTTCGGCAACCACCTTGGCCGGCAGTTCGTCGAAGAGGCGGGCCCGGTCGTCCGGCGACATCTTGTCCAGGATGTCCTGGATCTCTTGGCTTCTGAACTCGCGCAGCAGCGTCTGTTGCAGCTCTATGTCCAGGTGTTCGTAAACGCGGATAGCCAGATCCTTGGGCAGCAAGCGAAAGGCCAGAGCCTGCTGCGCCTCCGGCAACTCCCCAATGACCTCGGCAATGTCCACCGGCTGCACCGGCAGCAGGAGAGATTTGGCCTGTTCCAAGTTGTTTTCCTTTAAGGCCAAGCTGAGCTGGCCGCGCAAGAGCTCACAAGATTGCTCGCGGCTCAACTCAGGACTGGGGGCGGGTGGGATCAGCGGGGCGGAATTCAACGGCCTTGCTCCCTGCAACTCTAGCTGTAACCAAAGGTCGGGCGGCGCAAGCCCCGGACTTTAGCCCTGGGGATAAGCCGCCTTATCTCGACTTTATGATGATGTCACGAGCGCCTGCGGATTTCGATCCACGGTATTGGTTCGAGCAATATCCGACGCAAGTATCTCGGCTTGGCCCAGTAGTTGGGGTTATGGCGTCCTCCCCAACCCCCCGTCTACGGGGGGCCCTGGAGAGAACGTCAATAATGCCAGCAAGGCTGAGCCCCTATTTCGCTGGCCACAGCTCGGCTAGAGCCCATAAAAGTCGGGGCCGGATCCCTCGTAGCTGGGGTTAACCCGCAGGTTTAAGTGGGGGCAGACGATCTCGCAGGTGCGGCACTGGATGCAGTTTTCCAGCGACATGGCGTGGGAGCGGATGCCGTTTTGCTCGCGGATGTGGTGGACTTCCGCGGTGCAATCGGCCACGCAGGGGGTGGGGCGGTTGAGCTTGTCGTAGGTGGCAATGCACTGGCGGCAGATCTCGGCGCTGAACTCGAGGATGTGCCGGTTGCCTTCGGGGTAGCGGGGATCCGCAAAAAAGACGGCATCGGATCGCGAGAAATAGCCCGCTCGCGTGGTCAATGTTTCGGGATCCACAACGCTGGGGGCCACAAAGTCCGCCTGGATGGCGGCATGGGGGGCCACATATCCCCGTGGGGGTGGCTCGCTGGCGCTGACCCGTCCCGTCAGCAGGGTATAGGCACGCAGGAGTTCCCTGCCGCGACGCACGGGATCCTGGAGGCCCCAGCGCAGGGATCCCAGCCAAGGGTGGCCGGCATCCACGCTGCGGCAGATCTGGGGCAGGTACGCTTCCAGCAGACGGGAGTTTTCCAAAAAGGCCTCCCGGAAGTAGCGGCTACGGTAGAGATCTTGGCCAACGGAGCTCTCCATCACCGCCTTTTGGTAGGCCTCTTGGATCCGCAGATCTCCTTTCAAGAAGCCGTCGTGAATGAGGCCCGCTGCTAGGTAGCCGGTCTCCATGGCGTTGTTGATCCCGGCCAGGCTGCCCACATCCAGCACCCCCAGGGCATCGCCCAAAAGCAAAGCCCCTTCGACGCCAAAGCGGCTGGGCAAGCTGTAGTAGCCCCCCTCAGGAATGACGGCAGCCCCATATTTGAGCAACTTGCCGCCGGCAATGAGGGACTGGATCCAGGGGTGGGCCTTGAACTCCTGCAGGCGCTGCTGCGGGTTGAGGTTGGGGTTTTTGCTGTCGAGGCCGATGATCAAGCCCAGGGCCAGGCGGTTATCTTTGAGGCCGTAGACAAAGCCGCCGCTGAAGCTGCCATCCAAAACCGGGTAGCCCAGGGTATGCCACACCTGCCCCTGCAGTGAGCCAGGAATCTGCCACAGCTCCTTGACCCCCACTGACCACAGTTGCGGGCGGGGGCGCAGGTGAAATCTTTCGATCAGGTCCTTAGAGATAAACCCCTTGTCGCCAAAACAAGTGAGCTCGGCAAAGACACAGTCTTCATAAACCTGGCCGGAGTCGCTCACCCGCACCCCAATGACTCGCTTCCCCTCATAGAGGATCTCATGGGCGGCAAAGCCAGGGAATACGTCCAGGGTGACGTTGGGGATCCCTTTAGCCTTTTCTTGTAGGGTTTCGGCTAGCCAGCGAATGACATGGCTGAGGGTGAGGATGAGCTGCCCCTGTTTGCGCAACCCCTTTGGGATCACTGCCTCTGGCAAGTCCCACCGTTCCTGGGATCCCAATATGCTCAGGTGGCTCACCTCCACCCGCCCCTCGTGGGGAAATCCTTGGCTCTCAAAATCCGGGAAAAGCCTGGCGATTACCTGGGGATTGCAGATGGCACCACTGATGATGTGCCCGCCGAATTGCCGGGCTTTTTCCAAAAGGGCGATGGAGAGCTTGAGCCCCGAGAGCTTGGCCAGATCCAAAAGGCGATGGGCCAGGATCAGGTTGGAGGAGCTCCCCCCCACCAAAAGCAGGTCGTAGCGGATGGCGTCACTCATGCAAAATTCCCCACCCAGTGGCTCTGGAGAGTCTGCCCGTATCCTAGAAAGGAAAAGTGGAAAGATCCCAAAACTTTAGACCTTCTCAAGGCTTTGGGCGTTCTCCCCGCGGGGGCCCACCCCCAGCCTCTTGCCTTGCTTGGGTAGGGATCCCTCCTTCCTGCAATTTTTCCAGCTAGCCGGATTCGAGCCTCTCTTGCCAGAGAAAAAGGGGCTGTCTTTGAGCTGGCTTGCGGTCTTACTGCTAGCTGGCAGAGCTTGGATTCTACGCTAAACAAGTTGTAGGCGGCAATGAAGGAACATCCTCTGTCCAAGTCTTTCTTGGCAACGCTGGTTGGAGCCTTCTTTGTTCTTTTAGGCTGCAGCGTTGTGCGGCACCACTTGTTTCAGTCGGGAGGGTATGATCTCGGTATTTTCGACCAAGCTGTTTATTTAATCAGCCGTGGCGAGGTTCCTTTTTCTACTATTCGCGGGATCCACATTCTTGGGGATCACGCAGCTTTTATCTTGTATCCTCTCAGTCTCTTGTATCGCATTGTTCCCTCTGTATATTGGCTGTTTGGCATCCAAGCTCTGGCACTAACGCTGGGAGCGCTGGCCGTTTACCATCTGGCGCTCCAGGCCGAGATTGATTCTGGCAGGGCGAGAACAATTGCCGCCGCCTATCTTCTCTACCCAGCCATCTTCAACGCCAACCTTTTTGATTTTCATCCAGAAGTGTTGGCCGTTCCCCTTTTTTTGGCCGCTATACTCTGTGTTCGCTCTGGCAAGCTGTGGGGGTTTTTGCTGTGCCTAGGCGGCATCCTCGGCTGTAAGGCGGCATTGTCTCTCAATGTCGCTGCCCTGGGAGTTTGGCTTTTGATCTGGGAAAGCCGGCGGATTGACAAGCGCTGGCAACGGCGCTGCCAAGTGGCCGGCTGGCTTGCCATAGCGGCAGGGTCGGCTTGGTTTGGCGTGGCTACTTTTTGGATTATTCCTCACTTCAGTGGCAGCGAGCCGGCAGCCGTTTCTCACTATAGCTATTTGGGCAGTTCTGTTCCTGAAATTATCCAAAACTTGGTTCTCAAGCCAACATTAGTCCTGGGCAAGGTCTTCTCTCTCGACACCCTATTCTATGGATTTTTGTTAGTCATCCCTGTGGCTTGGGGCCTCTCTTGGCGCCACTGGGATCCCTGGATCCCTGCCCTGCCAACTTTGGGGCTGAATATCCTTTCTAGCAATCCTGCTTATCGGGACCTGGTGCACCAGTACGCGCTGCCTGTTGTTCCTTTTCTATTTCTAGCTGTTATCGAAAACGGGAAGACGACCAACCCTCCCGCCTCTTCTGCGAAAGTAAACAAAACAGCCCTGATCTGGTCTTTGCTGGCTTTTTTGGCTTTGGCCAAGTATACCTTTTTCGGCTCCCTCTATCTCCAGTTTCTCGACACTTGGCAGGCCACTCGTGAGGCCCTTGCCCAGATCGCCACCTCAGGGGGCGTTCTCACCACCCATGAGATCAGCCCCCACCTCACCCATCGGCGGGTTATTTACTTTACCGACGAGAGCCGCTTTAAGGGATCCCCTCCCGACCAATGGGATCCCTTTGATTATGTCTTGCTCAACAGCCGCCATCCGGGGTGGCGCAGCAGCCCAGAGTTCTCCCAGACCCTGATTGCCGCTTTACAAAACGAAACCTCATTTCGACTTCTCTACCATCGCGATGGGGTGTATCTGTTCTCCAGGCTACGAGAAAGATCCTGACAGGCAGCCGCAGCAATGCCCTGCCTCATCGCAACAAATCGTTAAAAAAAATTGTTACGTCGATCTAAAGAAATTCTCCAAATCGGCAAGGCTTAACCTGGGCTTGGTCTCTCCTTAACTTCGAGCCACTAGTTTTGTAGTGCCTATCCTTATGCGTGAAAACAGTCACGCGGGGAATAGATGTTTTTTGTAAAACATCTAGCTTCTAGAAGACCGACAAGACAAGAGAAGAGGAGAACCAAAGTGAATAGCAATCCGCATGGCCCCCGGCTCCGTCATGGGGACGAGCCTCTGTGCAATCATTCGCCCAACCCTACCTTCAGCAGCATTCTGGAAACCCGCCTGCAGCGGCGCCAAGTGCTGCAGGGCGGCATTGCGGCGGCAGTGGCCACCTTTTTCGGCCTGCCGGCGCTAAACGGCGCTTCCAAATCTGCCAAAGCGGCCAGCGGCAGCTCCTTGCTGGGCTTCAAGGCGATCCCCGTGAGTGCAGAAGACAAAGTGGTGGTGCCCGAAGGCTACACGGCTCGACCGCTGCTGGCCTGGGGTACCCCCATCACCGGCACCTACCCACAGTTCAAGCTGGAAAACACCGGCGCCGAGCAAGGGATGCAGGTGGGCAGCCACCACGACGGCATGCACTTCTTCCCCATTGATGGGAAGGATCCCTGGCAGGGCCGCTCTGATGAGGGCTTGTTGGTGTTCAACCACGAGTATGTGGAGCCGCGCTTCATGCACGCTGCCGCCAAGGGGCAAAAGTTTGACGACGAGGACTATCCGGTCAATCCCGACGGCAGCCGCGATCCCGATCAAGTACTCAAAGAGCTGAACGCCCACGGGGTGAGCATTGTCCACATCAAGCAGCAGGGGGACGGCAACTGGACTGTGGTGCGGGATCGCCTCAACCGCCGCATTACCGGCCTCACCCTCATGGAGATCCACGGGCCTGTGCGGGGATCTGACTTCGTCAAGACCAAGTTCAGCCCCGATGGCACGATGACGCGGGGCACCTTGAACAACTGCGCCCACGGCGTTACCCCCTGGAACACCTACCTCACCTGCGAAGAAAACTGGGCCGGCTACTTCACCAACACCAGCAAAGGGCCGGATCAAAAGCCCAACCTGCCCCGCGAGCACAAGCGCTACGGCGTGAGCACCGAGACCTCCCGCTACGGCTGGGAGCTGGCCAGCAACAAAGCCGACGAGTTCATCCGCTTCAACGCCACCCCCACGGGCGCCGATCCCACCCAGGACTACCGCAACGAGCCCAACACCTTCGGCTGGGTGGTGGAGATCGATCCCTTTGATCCCAGCAGCACGCCCAAGAAGCGCACGGCTCTGGGCCGCTTTGCCCACGAGGGCGTGGTGTTCCAGCCGCCGGTGGAAGGGCAGCCGATTGTGCTCTACATGGGGGACGATGCCCGCTTCGAGTACATCTACAAGTACGTCTCTGCCGAGCCCTACCGCAAGGAGACGGCAGGTGGCCACCTGTTGGATAAAGGCACCCTCTACGTGGCCAAGTTCAACGAAGACGGCACAGGGGAGTGGATCCCGCTGGTGTTTGGGCAAAACGGCCTCACGCCCGAGAATGGCTTCACCAGCCAGGCGGACGTGTTGGTGAACACCCGCACGGCGGCGGATTTCGTCGGCGCCACCAAGATGGATCGGCCCGAATGGGGAGCGGTGGATCCCAAGACCCGCATGGTCTACTTCACCCTGACCAACAACAGCCGCCGGGAACCAGACCAGGTGAACGCCGCCAACCCCCGTCCCAAGAACCAGTGGGGCCACATCATCCGCTGGAAAGAGATGGGCAGTCCCCAGTCCACCCGCTTCGAGTGGGACATCTTTGTCTTGGCCGGCCCCTCCGCCGACAGCCGTACCCTGTCAGGGCAGCCTCTCAACGCAGACAACATCTTCAATTCTCCCGATGGGCTGTGGTTCGATGCCAGCCGTCGCCTCTGGATCCAGACCGACACCAGCGAAAGCAATCTCAACCAAGGGGAGTTTGCGCCTTTTGGCAACAACCAAATGTTGGCTGCCGATCCGGATACAGGGGAAATTCGCCGCTTCTTGACCGGGCCGATTGGGCAAGAGATCACCGGTGTGGTCACCACTCCCGATCAGCGCACCATGTTCATCAACGTGCAGCACCCAGGCGCCAGCACCAGCGAGGACGACTTTGCTGCCGGCAAGGTCAATTCCCGCTGGCCAGACTACGACCCCAATCTCTACCCCCGCTCGGCGGTGGTGGTGATCACCAAAAATGACGGCGGCATCATCGGTGCCTAACTGGCGCTGATGCAGTCAGCCAATAAAACCCAGCGGCAGGGATCCCTGCCGCTTTCTTGTCTCTGTTCCTGCAAGAGTCGTACTCAAACCTCTCCTCTCCCTGAGGGAGAGGGGCCGGGGGTGAAGGGCCTAATCCCACAAGTTCAAATCCGTCACCGCCCCCAGGCTGCTGCTGGAGACCAGCTTGGCGTACTTGGCCAGAACACCCCGTTTGTAGCGGGGCTCGGGCGGAGCCCAGCGGGCGCGGCGGCGGGCCAGCTCTTCCTCACTAACATGCAGGTGCAACAGGCGAGCGGGGGCATCGATGGTAATGAGATCCCCTTCCTCCACCAGGGCAATGGGGCCGCCTACGTAGGCCTCAGGGGCCACATGGCCCACCACCATGCCGTAGGTGCCGCCGGAGAAGCGGCCATCGGTAATCAGGCCCACGCTGTCCCCCAGGCCGGCGCCGATGATGGCCGAAGTGGGGGAGAGCATCTCCCGCATGCCGGGGCCGCCCTTGGGGCCCTCGTAGCGGATCACCACTACGTCCCCCGGTCGAATTTGGCCGGCGAGGATGGCCTGCAGGCAGGATTCTTCTGAGTTGAAGACTCGCGCCGGCCCCGCGATCTTGGGAGTCTTGACGCCGCTGATCTTGGCCACCGCCCCTTCGGGCGCGAGGTTGCCTTTGAGGATAGCGATGTGCCCTTGGGGGTAAAGGGGGCTGTGCCAGGGGCGGATGACCTCTTGGTCGGGGCTGGGCTCGTCGGGCACGTCCCGCAAAACCTCGGCAATCGTCTGGCCGGAGATGGTGAGGCAGTCGCCGTGCAGCAGGCCGTGGTTGAGCAAGATCTTCATTACTTGGGGGATCCCGCCGGCCCGGTGCAGATCGGTGGCAACAAACCGGCCTGAAGGCTTGAGGTCGCAGAGGACGGGCACGCGGGCGCGGATGGTCTCGAAGTCATCCAGCGTCAGGGGCACTTCTGCTGCGTGGGCAATGGCCAAAAAGTGGAGCACGGCGTTGGTGGATCCCCCTACCGCCATGATGACCGAGATGGCGTTCTCAATGCTCTGGCGGGTGATGATGTCCCGGGGTCGGATATTGGCTTGGATGGCCTCAGCCAAGACCTTGGCCGATTGGGCAGCGCTTTCGGCTTTCTCTTCGTCCTCTGCCGCCATCGTGGAAGAGTAGGGCAGGCTCATGCCCATGGCCTCAAAGGCGCTGGACATGGTGTTGGCCGTGTACATGCCGCCGCAGGATCCAGCACCGGGACAAGCATGGCGCTCGACTGCCAGCAGCTCGTCCTCGGAGATGCGGCCAGCGCTGTACTCCCCTACGGCTTCAAAGGCGCTGACGATGGTGAGGTCGCGGCCGTTGTAATGCCCCGGCTTGATGGTGCCGCCGTAGACGAAGATGGCGGGCACGTTGAGACGGGCCATGGCGATCATCGCCCCCGGCATGTTTTTGTCGCAGCCGCCGATGGCCAAGAGACCATCCATGCTCTGGCCGTTGACCACCGTCTCGATAGAATCGGCGATCACCTCCCGCGACACCAAGGAGTATTTCATCCCCTCCGTACCCATGGAAATGCCGTCGCTGATGGTGATGGTGCCGAAGACCTGAGGCATGCAGCCGGCGGCCCTGAGGGCAGCTTCGGCGCGCTCGGCCAGGGTTTGGATGCCGATGTTGCAGGGAGTGATGGTGCTGTGGGCGTTGGCAATGCCGACGATGGGCTTGCCGAAGTCCTCATCACGGAAGCCCACGGCCCTGAGCATGGCGCGGTTGGGAGAGCGCTGCACCCCCTGGGTGACCACTTGGCTGCGCAGCGGAAAAGGAGGGTTGGCCATCATAGGTAAAGAGCGGGACAATAAGCCCGCGCTGGGATCCAATTCAAAAAAAACAAGTAGAACCTATCCTACTCGGTTTTTCGCCAGGCAAGCCGAACGAGAACCCTGCCGGCAGGCCAAATCTAAAGCAACCCTGTAAGTTCTCGGCTCTCGCTGTCGGGATTGGCCAGCCTAGCTAGTAAGAATCCTGAGGAAGCCTGCGATTATGGTGGTCAGTTCTTCTCCGCCCGTAGTGCCCAGCAGCGCCGAGCGCGAGATGGCGCGGGATGTGCTTACCCTCTCCCGGCATGTGCTGCAGCAGTTTAGCGGCTTTACCCCTGAGGCCCAAGACTTCAGCGCCCTGATGAACCGCATTGCTCTGGCCGGCAAGATGATCGCCCGCCGCCTCAGCCAGGCAGGGCTGATCGAGGGGACGCTGGGGGTAACCGGCAGCGTCAATGTGCAGGGGGAAGAGCAGCAGCGGATGGACGACTACGCCAACCGGGCCTTCATCCGCGCTTTGGAGCAGACCGGCCTGGTGTGCCGGCTGGTATCAGAAGAGCTGAAAACGCCGGCCCGCCTGCCGGAAAACTGCTCCCTCAGCCGCTTGGCCCTGCTGATCGATCCCTTGGATGGATCCTCCAACATTGACGCCAACCTCAGCGTCGGCTCTATCTTCTCCGTTCTTCACCCCCTTGAGGATCGTCCGGAAGCAGACAACCAAGATCTCCTCCAGCCAGGCCGTCGCCAACTGGCCGCCGGCTACATCCTCTACGGCCCCAGCACGCAACTGGTCTATTCCGTCGGCAAGGGAGTACACAGTTTTACCCTGGATCCCAGCTTGGGCGAGTTCATCCTCTCCAAGAGCGACCTTCGCATTCCCGAACGCGGCTCCGTCTACAGCCTTAACGAGGGCTACTTCTGTCAGTGGAGCGAAGGGATCCAGAACTATGTCCGCTATGTCCACCGCCGCGATGGCTACACCGCCCGCTACAGCGGCGCTCTGGTGGCGGATTTTCACCGCATCCTGTTGCAGGGAGGAGTGTATCTCTACCCTGGCACCCGGCAAAAACCAGAGGGCAAGCTGCGGCTGATGTACGAGGCCAACCCGCTGGCGTTTTTGGCTGAGCAGGCGGGAGGCGTAGCCACCACCGGCACCGAGGCCATCCTGGACATCGTGCCCCAATCCCTGCACCAACGAGTGCCTTTGATTATCGGCAGCCGCAAGAATGTGGAAGAAGTGTTGCGCTGCCTGGAAGGGTCGTTGACCCCCTAGCCACCCTTCCCAACCCCGCCCACCCAAGCTGAGCCGACCCTATGGCAACCCTGACTGAAAACCCCTTGCGCGTTGGCCTCAACCAAGAGCGCATTCCGGATCCTTGTATTTTGGTGCAGTTTGGTGCTTCCGGAGATCTGGCCGCCCGCAAGCTGATCCCGGCCTACTACCGGCTATTCGTGCAGCGACGGCTGCCGCCGGAGTTTACCCTGGTGGGGGTGGCCCGGCGCGACTGGAGCCACGAGGTCTATCGGGACAAGATGCGGGCGGCCCTGGAAGAATTTGCCCCCCAGGATCTGGGGCCAGAAGCCCTCTGGCAAGACTTTGCCAGCCGCCTGTTTTACTGTCGCCTGGATATTGGCGATGCCGAGGGCTACCTGCGCCTCAAGCAATTCCTCAGCGAATTGGAAGAAGAGCGGGGCACCCGCGGCAACCGGGTGTTTTATCTGGCGGTGGCGCCGGACTTCTATGCCCAGGCCCTCCAGCAGTTGGGGGCAGCGGGGATGCTGGCGGATCCAACCAGGACGCGGGTGGTGATTGAAAAGCCCTTCGGCCACGACCTCACCTCGGCCCAGGAGCTGAACCGCCTTGTGCAGCGCATCTGTCAGGAAGAGCAGGTCTACCGCATCGACCACTACCTGGGCAAAGAGACGGTGCAAAACCTGCTGGTCTTCCGCTTTGCCAACGCCATCTTTGAGCCTCTCTGGAACCGCAACTACATCGACCATGTGCAGATTACGGTAGCGGAAACGGTAGGGGTGGAGGATCGGGCCGGCTACTACGACGCTGCCGGCGCCCTGCGGGACATGGTGCAGAACCACCTAATGCAGATCTATTGCCTGACGGCCATGGAGCCGCCCGTCTCCTTGCGCAGCGACGGCGTGCGCAACGAAAAGACTAAGGTGCTGCAGGCCACCCGCCTGGCGGACACTCGCAATGTAGCTGCGGCAGCAGTGCGGGCCCAGTACGGCCCTGGTTGGATTGGCGGCAAGCCGGTGCCCGGCTATCGCCAAGAGCCCAATGTTAACCCCAACTCGCAGACCCCCACCTACGTTGCCCTGAAACTGGAATGCGACACCTGGCGGTGGCAGGGGGTGCCCTTTTACCTGCGCACCGGCAAGCGCCTAGCCAAGAAGGTCTCCGAGGTGGCCATCTACTTTAAGCAGGTGCCGCTATCTCTTTTTCCTTCGGCAGCGCGGGAGGTGAGCCCCAACATCCTGGTGCTGCGCATCCAGCCCAACGAGGGCATCTCCTTGCGTTTTGAGGCCAAGATGCCCGGGCCGGAGATCCGCACCCGCTCGGTGGAAATGGATTTTCGCTACGGGACAGCCTTTGGGTCAACCACGCCAGATGCCTACGAGCGCCTACTGTTGGACTGCCTGCTGGGGGATCCCACCCTGTTCACCCGCGCTGACGAGGTGGAAGCCGCCTGGCGGGTGGTGACGCCGGTTTTATCGGCCTGGGAAGCCCAGCCCGGCGGCAATGGCAGCAGCGTTGCGCCGCCGCTGTACACCTACGAAGCCGGCACCTGGGGGCCGAAGGCCGCCGAAGACCTGCTGGCCCAGTCCGGGCGGCGGTGGCGACGCCTCTAGTTTGTTTCAATCGCTGCCTTTACCCCCAGCCCCTCTTCCTCAGGGAGGGGGGAGTTGGAGGCCGCCGACACGTTCGCGACAGCGTTGGATAGCAATATGGTTGAAACCAGTCCTGGCAGGAAGGATCCCCGCTTGCTGCAGCTAACATGGGCATGGCCTGTTTTTGCGTGGGTGTCATGCCGCCGCTGTTATTCCGGTTGTCTGTCCGGTTTTTGCTAACCTTGCCGCTGGGCCTCGCCATGGTGTTGGGGGGAGGGAAATGGGATCCCGCTCGAGCCCAGGTGTTGCTGCGTGTTCCCCTGCCCAATGGGGAGTTGATGCAGGCCCAGGGGCTGCAACTGGCCACCAACGCGCTGCGGCTGGCCCAGTTTGGCCAGACGGAAGAGGCGCTGCGCCGCCTGCAACTGGCGGTGGCCATGGTGCCCACCTCTTCCGAGCTGCTCTACGTTTTGGGCAACGTCCACCTGGAGCTAGGAGACTATGGCCAAGCCATCCAAGCGCTGCAAAAGGCCCGCGCCCTGGCTCCCGACGACGCCGACATTCTCTACTCGCTGGGATCTGCTTACTTGCGGCAGGGCAGCTATTTTGCCGCCGCTGAAACCCTGGAACGGGCTGTTGCCTTGCAGCCAGATAGCCCCAACGCCCGCTTTCAACTGGGCAATGCCTACCTCATGCTCGACCAATGGGATCGCGCCCGGCAGGAGTATGAGAAAACCTTGGAGTTGGATCCCGCCTATTGGCCGGCCATGAACAACATCGGCCTGGTGGACTATGAACAAGGGGATCTGGAGGCGGCCATCGAGCGCTGGGAACGCACCATCGAGATGAACGACGCGGTGGCAGAGCCCTACCTAGCCCTGGCTACGGCCCTCTACGTTCGCGGCGAAACCGAACGGGCGGAAGAACTGGGGGCCAAGGCCATGCGCCTGGATCCCAGCTATGCCCGGCTAGAGGTGCTGCGGGAGAACCTGTGGCGGGAGAACCTGCTGCGGGATGTGCAAATCCTCCTGCGCACCCGTCCTGTTGCAGAGGCTCTGCAGCAAGCCGCCATCGAGCAGTTCAACCAGCAGATGGGCCTTGGGAAAGAGTAGGCTCAGGAGCTGCCCAGAATAGCTTGAGCCTGCGAGGCCCTCTGTCCCTGAAGGGCCTCGACCTTGGCCCGGATGCGCTCGGCAATGCCGACGCTGTTCAGGCCCAGTTCCGCCAGCGATTCTTCAGGAGTGGCGTGCTCCACCCACACATCCGGCACCCCCAGGCGCAACAGCGGCACTCGGATATCGGCATCCAGGAGAGCTTCCCCCACTGCCGAGCCAAACCCGCCCATGAGGCAGCCTTCTTCCACCGTCACCACCAGGCGGCTCTGTTGGGCCAGGGGCAGGATCAGCTCGGTATCCAGAGGCTTGGCAAAGCGGGCATTGACTACCGTCGTGGAGATGCCGTGTTCCTTGAGGATCTCCGCTGCCTGCAAACTGGGATGCACCATCGACCCATAGGCTAGGATCAGGACCTCGCCGCCGCTGCGCAGCACCTCTGCTTTGCCGATGGGAATGGGCTCCCACCCCTCTTCGGCCAGAGGCACCCCCACGCCAGCTCCGCGCGGGTAACGCATGGCGATGGGGCCCTTTGTGTACTGGATCCCGGTCACCACCATGCGCTGCAGCTCCGCCTCGTCTTTGGGGGCCATCAGCACCATCTCGGGAATGCAGCGCAGATAGGCAATGTCGTACATGCCCTGGTGGGTGGGGCCGTCCGCTCCCACCACCCCTGCCCGATCCAAGCAGAAAAAGACCGGCAGCTTTTGAATGCAGACATCGTGGATGATCTGGTCGTAGGCCCGCTGCAGGAAGGTGGAATAGATGGCCACCACCGGTCGCATCCCCTCGCAGGCCATGCCAGCAGCCAAAGTAACAGCGTGCTGCTCGGCAATCCCCACATCCACGAACTGATCCGGCAGTTTTTCTTTGAGCTTGTCTAGGCCGGTGCCGGTGTCCATAGCCGCCGTGATGCCAATGATGCGGGGATCCCGCTCCGCCAGTTTACAAAGAGTGTGGCCGAAGACCTTGCTATAGCTAGGGGGAGTGGGTTTGGTAGGAGGATAGGGTTTGCCGGTGGCTAGGTCGAAGCGGGATTGGGCGTGATAGCTTACCTGCTCAGCCTCTGCCGGTGGGTAGCCCTTGCCCTTGACCGTAGCCACGTGCACCAGCACCGGCCCAGAGATGCCGTGGGCCAGCTCAAAAGCATCCAACAATTCCGCCAGGTTGTGCCCGTCCACCGGCCCTACGTAGGTAAAGCCCAGCTCCTCAAAGATGATGCCGGCCTTGTTGTTCTGCACGGCAGTAACCAGCTTCACCGTCTCCTTGAGACGGTCGATTTCCGGGCTGAGGCTGGAGCCAACTAGAGGTAGGTTCTTTAGCTGCTCCTCCAGGCTGTCGGCCAAAAACTGCACCGGTGGGCTGAGGCGCAGGCGGTTTAAATAGCGCGGGATGGCCCCCACATTGGGGGAAATCGACATGCCGTTGTCGTTGAGAATCACCATCAAGTTGGTCTTGGGCAGGTGCCCGGCGTGGTTGATGGCTTCATAGGCCATGCCCCCAGTCAGGGCGCCATCCCCGATGATGGCCACCACCTTGAAGTTTTCTCCCCGCCGATCCCGAGCGATGGCCATGCCCAGGGCTGCCGAGATGCTGGTGGAGGCGTGGCCGGCCCCAAAGTGGTCGAAGCGGCTTTCGCTGCGCTTTAGGTAGCCGGAGATCCCCCCCTTTTGGCGAATGGTGTGGAAGTTGTGATACCTGCCGGTGAGCATTTTGTGGGCATAGGCTTGGTGCCCCACATCCCAGATAACCTTGTCGCGATCCAGGTCGAGGGTTTTGTAGAGCGCCAAGGTCAGCTCCACCACCCCCAACCCTGGCCCTAGGTGACAGCCGACTGGGGAGTTGGCAGCCGTTTGCAAGTGTTTTTCGCGGATCTGGCGAGCTAAGCTGCGCAACTGGCTGAGGCTTAGGTTGCGGAGCTGGTTGGGATGAGTGATTTCACTCAGGTGCATAGGGGATCTGTCCTTCCGGTGTGATCTCACTCTAGATCATGGCTTTCCCAGAGGGCTTGGCTGGAGTCTTTTCAAAACTTCGCTGGATGTCTCCCGCTGCAGGGTTAGCATCGGACAAAGGCCCCGCTTTTCGAGGTTGCCTGCCCATGAGGATTGCCGACAACATCACCCAACTCATCGGTCGCACGCCGTTGGTGCGGCTCAACCGGATCCCGCGGGCGGAGGGATGCCTGGCGGAGATTGTGGTTAAACTGGAGAGCTTCAACCCGGCGGCCTCGGTAAAAGACCGCATTGCCGTCAGCATGATCGAGGCAGCTGAGCAAGCCGGTTTAATTTCCCCCGGCAAGACCATTTTGGTGGAACCCACCTCCGGCAACACGGGCATTGGCTTAGCTATGGCGGCAGCGGCCAAGGGCTACCGGCTCATCATTGTCATGCCTGAGAGCATGAGCCTGGAGCGGCGGCTGCTGTTGAAGGCCTACGGGGCAGAGGTGCACCTAGCCAGCAGCGCCGGTGGCATGGGAGAGGCCATTTGGAAGGCGGAGGAGATCGTGCGCCGCACCCCCAATGCCTACATGCTGGGCCAATTCACCAACCCCGCCAATCCCCAGATCCACGCCCGCACCACCGGCCCCGAGATCTGGGAGGACACCGATGGCCAGGTGGATATCCTCGTGGCGGGGGTGGGCACTGGCGGCACCATTACTGGGGCGGGCGAGTTTCTCAAGAGTAAGAAACCTTCCATTCGGCTAGTGGCCGTCGAGCCCAAGGCAAGCGCGGTTCTAAGCGGGGGACGGCCCGGTTTTCACCGCATCGAGGGCATCGGGGCGGGGTTTGTGCCGGAGGTGTTGCGGCGCGACCTGCTGGACGAGGTAATTGCGGTAGATGACGAGGAGAGCATGGTCTACAGCCGCCGCCTGGCCAAAGAAGAAGGGATCCTCTCCGGCATCTCCACCGGGGCAGCCCTGGCTGCCGCTATCCAGGTGGGGCGGCGACCGGAAAACGCCGGCAAGCTGATCGTGATGATCCAGCCCAGCTTTGGCGAGCGCTACCTGAGCACGCCCCTCTTCCGCAACCTGGAGCGGGAGGAGGCCGACGCCGGGATCCTGCAGGCCAACCCAACCTAGGCCAACAATTCCGACAATCCATCCGACGTTCAAAATTCGCCGGCCAGGGCTGCCACACAGCGCTCGCACAGCTCTGGGTGTTCGGCAAACTCGCCCACCCGGGTGGAATAGTTCCAGCAGCGCACGCATTTTTTCCCCTCCGCTGGCTGAACGGCAACCTGTAGATCCTCCTCTCCAGGGCCGGCCTTGACCAACTCGACTTGGGAAGTGATAAACAGGTAGCGCAGCTCGGCTGCCCGCTCCTCCAGCAGGGCATGTAGGTGGGGATCCGCCACCTTGAGGATGAGTTTGGCCTCGGTGGAAGCGCCGATGACCTTGTCGGTGCGGGCCTGCTCCAGGGCCTTGTTCACCTCCTGCCGCACCGCCCGCAGCTTTTCCCAGGTGGCGGCCAACTGGGGATCCCGCCACTGCTCCGGCAGCCGCATCCAGCCCCCTTCGAACACCGAGCGGGTGGGCTTGGGGTAGGGCAGGTAGCTCCAGATCTCTTCGGCTAGGTGGGAGAGCACGGGGGCAATGGCCTTGGCCAAGTTCTCCAGCACCAGCGACAGCACCGTCTGGCACTGCCGCCGCCGCAGGCTGCGGGCGTGGCTGATGTAGAGGCGATCCTTGCCGATATCCAAGTAGAAATTGGAGAGATCCACCACACAGAAGTTTTGAACCGCTTGGAAAAAGCGGTAGAACTGGTAGTTTTCAAACGATTCGGTGATCTCCGCTCCCACCTCCTGCAGGCGGTGCAGGATGTAGCGATCCAACTCCGTCAACGCTTCAAAAGGAACAGCATCCTGCGCCGGGTTGAAGTCGTAGAGGTTGCTCAGCAAAAAGCGGGCCGTGTTGCGGATCTTGCGGTAGACATCCGCCATCTGCCCCAGAATGGTCTTGCCTATCGGCACATCGCCGGAGTAGTCGACGCTGGAGACCCACAGCCGCAGCACATCGGCCCCGTAGGCGGGATCCGTCTGCGGATTGCTGCCGCCGTTGATGAGCAGCAGGGGATCGATGACGTTGCCCAGGGACTTGCTCATCTTCTGGCCCTTTTCGTCCAGCACAAAGCCGTGGGTGAGCACCGCCTTGTAAGGGGCCTGGCCGTTGACGGCCACGGAAGTCAGCAAGCTGGACTGGAACCAACCCCGGTGCTGGTCGGAACCCTCCAGGTAGAGATCCACGGGGTAGCCCAACCCGCGTGCCCGGGCCACCGCCGCCCAGGAGGAGCCGGAGTCAAACCAGACATCCATGGTGTCTGTGCCCTTGCGGTAGGTGCGGCCATGGCGGCGGTACTGCTCCGGCAGCAGCTCTTCCACCGGGCGCTTCCACCAGGCGTCGGATCCCTCTTGGGCGAAGATGGCCTTGATGTGGTCGATAGTTTCGGCTGTGAGCAGCACCTCGCCGGTCTCCTCGTCGTAAAAGACGGGGATGGGCACGCCCCAGGCCCGCTGGCGGGAGATACACCAGTCGGAGCGCTCCTTGACCATGGCGGTGATGCGGTTTTCCCCTTCCGGCGGGATCCACTTCACGGTTTTGATGGCCTGCAGAGCCAGCTCCCGGAAGCCGGCTACAGAGGCAAACCACTGCTCGGTGGCCCGGAAGATGGTTGGTTCTTTGGTGCGCCAGTCGTAGGGGTATTTGTGGTTGTAGGGTTCTTCCTTGAGCAGGGCGCCGACAGCCCGCAAAGCCTTAATGACAGCTAGGTTGCCACTGGTTTCTGGTTCTTTGGAGAGCACATCTAGCCCGACAAACTGGGATCCGGCCTCGGCGGTGAATCTCCCCTGCTCATCCACAGGGCTGAGGATGGGCAGGCCGTATTTTTGGCCGGTCTTGAAGTCCTCTTCCCCATGCCCCGGCGCCGTGTGGACAATGCCGGTGCCGGACTCGGTGGTAACATAGTCCCCCAGCACACAGAGGCTGCTGCGGTCGAAGAGGGGGTGGCGTCCCTGGCAGTACTCCAGGGCGGATCCCGGCAGGGTGGCCTTGACCTCTAAGGGGGTCTCCAGGACTTTCTCCAGCCGCTGCCGCAAATCGGCGGCAATCAGTAGTAGGCCGAAGCGGGGAGACTCCACCACCGCATAGGTAAGCTTGGGATTGAAACAGAGAGCCAAGTTGGCCGGGATCGTCCACGGGGTAGTCGTCCAGATGGCCGCCCGCAGGCCTGGCAAGAAGGGCTCCAAAATCGGCTGCGCCGCCGGGCTGAGGCTCTGCAGAGGAAAAGCTACGTAGATGCTGGGGGAGATGTGGTTGTCGGGATATTCCAGCTCCGCTTCCGCCAGGGCTGTCTGGGAGCTGGGGCTCCAGTGGACGGGCTTGAGGCCGCGGTAGATGTAGCCTTTAAGGGCCATCTGGCCAAACACCTCGATCTGGGCCGCCTCGTACTCCGGCGATAGGGTCAGGTAGGGCCGATCCCAATCTCCCCATACCCCCAGCCGCTGAAAACTGGCCCGCTGCACGTCGACGTAGTGCAAGGCGTACTCTCTGGCCTTTTGCCGCAGTTGTAGGGGGGTGAGGCTCTGCCGCTCCTGGGGGGAGAGGCTTTGCAACACCTTCAGCTCGATGGGCAGACCGTGGCAATCCCAGCCGGGCACATAGCGCACCTTGCGCCCCTGCAGGAGGTGGTACTTGTTGATGATGTCCTTGAGGATCTTGTTGAGGGTGGTGCCCATGTGGATGTCGCCATTGGCATAGGGCGGCCCATCGTGCAGCACAAAGGGATCCCCAGGATTGTTCTCCGACAGACGCTGATAGATTTGCTCTTCCTGCCAAAAGGCTTGGATGGCGGGCTCCCTCTTGGCAGCCTCCGCCCGCATGGGAAACTGGGTTTGCGGCAGGTTGAGGGTACTTTTGTAGTCCACGGCAACTTGAGCAGGCTAAAGGGCGTCCTTCTATCCTACGCCGTTGCCTCGTTCTCAGTCTCCTTGGCCTGAGGGGAAGGGATCCGGCCCGCCACCTTGGTAAAGATTTGTGCTAGCCTCAGGATGTCGTTGAGTAAGGGAGGTTCCAGCGGATGCCAGATAGTAGTTGTTGTAAGGGTCGTCAAGTTGGGTTCAGCCGGCTGTGCGCCGGGGCTGTTCTCTAACGGCCTGAACTCAGATCCTTAGCTTGCTGAGGAGTCTTCGCGTTCTGGCTCGCTTGGAGTTCCTCCCGGCAGTCAGGTTCCAGTTGAAGGCCCGCTAGACCGCTCTCTCCTGGACCGCCTGTTTTGCCTGGGTGGTGGGGGAGAGCGGATAGTTTTTCTGCAAGTTTTCGACGACCGCCGGGGCTTGGAGTCGAGCAGAAATCTTCCGAGGGCTTCCAGACCTCTCAAATCTCAGCTTCGCCCAAAAGATCTCAACAACTACCCAGGTCAAGAGTCCTTAAGGGCTGTCGATCCCTCAGGGTTGAATGACGAGGCGCCGGCTTTCGACAACAAGGCCACTCTGGTTGACTAGCATCACCGAGAGCCAGCGGGCGCCAGCTTCTGGCGGCGCATCTGCCTGCAGGAAGAGCCCGCCCGCCTGCAGAGGTTCAAGGGCAAACGAAGTTAGATCTAAGTAGCCGGCCGCAGCCACGGGCTGCTCCTCGACGGCGCCCAACAGCAAAGATTGGGCGAGGGGCTCGGCCACAATGGCCTGCAGCGAGTAGGGGGATCCCGGCTTGACCACCTCCGGCAACCTGAAGGTGACGGTGGGGGGCGCCGAGCCGGAGGTGAGGGTGCTGGCCTCCCGCAGCACTTCCTGCTCCACCAACAGCAGTTGCTCCGGCTTGGCCGCATTCGGGCGGTAGCGGTTGCGCACCAGGGCAGAGGCCTGCACCTGAAACTCCCCCCGCGCTGAAGATTGGGATCCCTGCACTTGGCTGGCGATCTCGGCCACGATCTCAGGGCCTAGCCGCCGCCAAGAGAGAATTTCCGCTGCGTAGGTCAGCTGGGGATGGGCCTCCCACAGCTTGCGAATGGCCCTTTCCACCCCCTGCCGATCCAGGCCGTCGCGGTGGCGGAAGTCGGGGCTATAGCCGGCCATCACCTCCTCCAGATCCCGCCGGTTGGCGGCCTCTATTTGCTCTTGCAGCCACTTCACCAAGGGAGCCGGTGCCGGGGCGGAGACCTGTTTTTGGATCCCGCTTTCCAGAGGCAAGGGGGCAGCCTGGGCCGCTGCCTTGCTGGGCAAAGGGATCCCCCAGCTCAAAGTCAGAGCAAGGAACCCAAGCAGTTGGGAAAGGGTGGATTGGAAGCTCAAACTGGGGGCCTCCGGCGGCAAATCTGCCTTTCTTTAGTTTAGCTTGCTGAGGATCGAGGTTTTGAGGTTTGGCGTTGCCTCAATGGAGTGGGCCTGGGTTTATCCTGGGAGCTGGGTTCTCGGCGAGGTGTGCATGGCGTCCCACCACTCCCCTGCTTTCTTAGCTTTGGTCAACGAGGCCAAAAGCCGCATCCAAGAGCTGACAGTCGAGCAAGTCAGGCAGAAACAACTGCAAGGGGATCCCTTTTATTTGGTCGACGTGCGGGAAGAGTCGGAGTGGCAGGCCGGCCACATCGTCGGCGCCATTCACCTCAGCAAAGGCATTATCGAGCGGGACATCGAGAAGGTGATCCCAGACAAAGAAGCCGAGATTGTCCTCTATTGTGGCGGCGGCTTTCGTTCGGCGCTGGCAGCCGATAACCTGCAAAAGATGGGCTACCGCCGCGTGATCTCCATGGACGGCGGGATCCGCGCTTGGCGAGAGGCCGGCTTTCCCGAATCTCAGCCCTCACCCCCAACCCCTCTCCCAGAGGGAGAGGGGAGTTAGAGCGGTGCGTTCGCAACCGCGTCGCCTAGCAATAACGCAGAAGCCCTTGGCTACTGCTTCGCAGTTGACCAGCGGCCTAGGTAGCCGGTTCCTCTCTTCCCATCTGCTTTCCCAAGGTAAAGAGAACTATATTGGTCTCTAAGGTCATCGGCCCAGATCTCCCTCTCATCCCCACCATGCTCCAAACCCTGCCCCGCCTGGATATTGCCACTCGTTTGCAGCAGTTGCGCCAGCTTTTGCAGGAACAAAATCTCGATGGCTTTTGGGTGCCCTCGGCTGATGAGCACCTCAATGAGTATTTGCTGGAATATCGCAAGCGGCGGCAGTGGATCACGGGCTTTACCGGCTCGGTGGGCGATGCCCTAATCAGCCAAGACCGCGCCTGGCTGTGGGTGGATCCCCGCTACCACGAGCAGGCGGAGCGGGAGGTGGATCCCAACCTGTTTACGGTGATCAAAGGCGGCCTGCCGGATCAGCCCAGCCTGATGGAGATCGTGGAAGAGCTGGGATCCGGCTTTCGCCTGGGGGTGGATCCTTTTACGGTGTCGGTGGCCACCTACCGCCAGTTGCAAGCCCACGCCCAAGCCGGAGGAGTGCTGCTGGTGCCGGTTAGCGAAAACCCACTGGACAAGCTGGCCAAGGAATCTAGCCAAGCCCTCTTGGAGCAACCCATCTACCCTGTCCCTGCCCAGCTCTGCGGAGCCCCCCCCAGCGACAAGCTGGCCCAGGTGCGCCAGGAGATGCGCCGCAAGCGGGTGGGACTGTTGCCCCTAACCAAACTGGATCAGGTAGCTTGGCTGTTTAACCTGCGCGGCTCCGACATTCCCTACAACCCGGTCTTCCGCGCCTATGCGCTAGTTGCCCTGGAGAGGGTTGCCCTGTTTACTGATCTGGAGCGCCTCACTCCCTCCGCAAAGCAAGTGCTGGCTGAGGCAGGGGTAGAGCTCTGGCCCTACGAGGCCTACCGGGAACAACTGCCCCAGTGGGCCGAGCGCTACGGGCCAGTGGGAGTAGATCCCAAGCAGACTACCCAGGGCACGCAAGAGCTGCTGCGGGGGGCAACCTGTCGCGAGTTGGATCACCCCGTGGATCTCCTCAAGGCGGTCAAAAACCCCACCGAGCTGGAGCAGATGCGCCTGGCCAACCGCAAAGCCAGCCGGGCCAAGATCCGCACCCTGGCCTGGATTGACCGGCAAATCCAAGCAGGGATCCCCATCAGCGAAGCCGATGTGGCCGCTGTTATGGAGGCCCACTACCGCGAGGAAGGGGATTGGGTGGGCCTGAGCTTCAACACCATTGCTGGGGCCGGCGCCAACAGCTCCATCGTCCACTACGGCACCCCCGATCCCCAGAAGTTCTTGCAGACAGGCGAGTTGTTTCTGTTGGATTCCGGATCCCACTACCTGGGGGGCACGACCGACGCTACCCGCACCCTCTGGATTGGCCCGCAACCGGCGGATCCCCTGTGCCGGCGGCGCTACACCGAGGTGCTCAAAGCCCACATTCACTGCGCCCGTCAGATCTTCCCCCCCGATACCTACGGCGTCTCCTTGGATGGCATTGCCCGTTCCAGCCTTTGGCAAGCGGGGCTGGACTACGGCCACGGTACCGGCCACGGTGTCGGCGCCTTTTTGAACGTCCACGAGGGGCCCAACGGGATCCACCGCCGCGCCAGCACCCCCCTCAAGGTAGGCATGATCACCAGTATCGAGCCGGGCTACTACCAGCCGGGCTGGGGTGGAATTCGCCTAGAGAACCTCTACGAAGTGATTGCAATTCCGGAGCCAGAGGGCTGGATGGGCTTTCGCTCCCTGACTTGGATCCCTTTCGATAGGCGGCTGATCGATTGGGATCTCTTGGACGAGGCACAGCGGGCTTGGCTTGAGGAGTATCACCGCCAGGTCTACGCCATTCACCACGCCACCTTGTCAGAACAAGATGCCGCCTGGTTAAAACGCGCCTGCGGCCTCGCCGAGTGAGACTGCCCCTGGCCAGCCCCTTCCCAGCTCGCTCAGGGCCCCAGAACCCCGACCGCCAGCGGCACCTCTAGCGACAAGGGATCCCGCCATGAACCCGACAACCCAACATCGGCTCATCCTCAAAATTGTGGCCGGCTCCGCCTGGGCCGATGGGCACCTAGAGCCGCAGGAGTTGGCCTATCTGAGATCCCTGCTGCGCCGCTATGGTTTGGAGCACGATGCCGAGCTGCGAGAGCTGATCCAAGAGCCCATTCCGATGGCGCAAACGGAGCGCTGGATGGCCGATTATCTCGCCCAGGCCACCGAAACCGAGCGCCTACAACTTCTGGGGGCAATCGGCAACCTGATGATGGCCGACAACGCCGTTTCTCCGGAAGAGCACGACCTTTTGGATGACTACTACACCCTAATGGCAGGGATCCCGCCTCGCCCAGAATCGGCACCCCATCTGGTGAAGGGCGTGGGGCAGTTTTTCCGGCGCCTGGTCAAGGCTGTAAGGGGGGACATTGCTTAATCAATTCTTAGCTGAAAAATAGGGTTCTCATAACCTGTACGAGGTGCAATCTACTTCTGGAATAGACATAAGTTTGGAAAAGTTAAAAACTTGCTCTGAATTCTATAATTCTATAAAACGGCTAGATTTCATGGATAAATAGAAGGGGCTGTGCTAGACTGAAGTCATCGCTGGGGACAGGGCTATGGCTGAGCGTTATAGACAGGTAGAGCGGGTTGGGTTTGGCTCGCGGCTGGCCAGTTCTTTTGTATCAGTGTTTGTTGGATTGATTTTATTTTTGGGATCGTTCTGGCTTTTGTTTTGGAATGAGGGGCGGGTCAACCTTGCCCAAGTGGCAACTGGGGCCATTGAAATCAGTCCATTGGGCTCGCCCTCTGCGCCTCTTGGAAGCTTAGTATCGCTCACAGGCCCAATTACCAGCAATGAGCTTTTGGGCGATAATCTCTTCCTGCGGCCAGGGCCGTATATTGCCGTCAGGCGCAAGGCGGAAATGTATGCTTGGGAAGAGGAAAAAGAAACTCGCACTCAAGAGGAGTTTGGCGGATCGGAAGTCAGAGAGACAATCTATACTTACACCAAAGTCTGGACGGAAAACCCCGAAGATTCAAGCCGGTTTTATCGCAGCAGTGAGCACGTCAACCCACCGATGGCTTTTTCCAGCCAACTCTTTCGAGTCAGCCAGGCTCAAATTGGGAATTACCGAATTGGAATGCAAGATTTGCAGATCGAAACTCCCTACGCTGTTCCTCTGGAGCCCCAAACGTTGATCCTGGGGATCCCAGCTAGGGTGGAAGGCTCTTATGTTTTCAAGGGGCGGGGAACCCTGGCCAATCCACAAATTGGCGATATGCGAACTTCGTACACTGCCTTGTACAGCGGAACTCAAGTAACTGTCTTTGGTCGTTTGGCCACCCCTAACAGCCTAGAGAGCTACCTGGGGCCGCGCAGCATTCGATTTTATCGGCTATTTGCCAGCGATCGATTTGCAGCCATTGAGCGTCTTGCTGCCGAACACAATGCCCTGACTTGGATCCTGCGCTTTGTGGGATTCTTGATGATGTGGATCGGGGCCGACTCTTTCTTCGTCCCCCTTCATACGATGCTCAGCATCTTTCCTTTTCTAAGCGGCCTGGGGCGATCTATGACGAGAGTGGTCACCTTTTTCATAGCCTTGGTTTTAACAGGGACGACTATTTTAGTCTCATCGATAGTGCATAATCCGGTGGCGCTGCTCCTCTGTTTGGGTGTGGCGGGAGTTTTCATCCTCAACGTGCTGGGGCGACGTCCCAGACGGCAAGTGGCAGGTTTTTAAGAGTTCCTCTGCCGGCACAGCAAAGAGCTTGCAGCGCTGCTGCATCCATTCAAATATGGCTGCTCCGAAGAGCAGCGAAATAGCTTGTCTCGATTCCTCTTACTTTCCCCTCACCCCCAACTTCTCTCCCGAAGGACAAAAGGAGCTGGGGATCAAGGCAAACGGTTTCAACGCAATTTGGAGCGACCAACCTACTAATCCCCGAAGGTTAAGAGCCGCTTTGTGGCTGCCCTAGCAGATTCTTTTTCCTATATTGATCGTTGGCCCATGAGTTTGTACAGTTGCTCTCCGAGGATCTGGATGCCGCTGAGGATGCGCTCTTCCGGTTGGTAGCTGAAGGCGAGGCGCAGGGCGTGATCCCCTTGGCCATCAGCAAAGCAGTGGGTACCCGGCAAGAAAGTTACCCCCAGCGCTCGGGTGGCCTACAGCAAGGTGTTGGCACTCAGGGGAGGGGGCAGCTCGCACCAGATAAAGAATCCACCCCCAGGGGCCTCCACCTTGACTTCAGGGGGAAAACATTGAGCGATGGCCTCCAACATCAGGTGGCACTTTTCTCGGTAACGGCGGATCAAAAGCTGAATGTGGCTCTCTAGGCGGCCTTCCCCGCAGTATCGGGCCACCACCCGGCCCAAAAAAGGCCCCAGGGATCCCTCGCTGCGAAACATCTCCAAGCGGCGGATGATCTCGGGATGGCCACAGGCCCAGCCCACCCGCACCCCCGGCGCCACAATCTTGGAAAAGGTGCCCACGTGCAGAACCCAGCCCTCTTTATCCAGCGCGGCCAAACTGGGCAAGGGATCCCCGACAAAGCGCAGGTCGTAGTAGGCCTCGTCCTCCACCACCACCACGCTGTATTCAGCCGCCAACTGCAGCAGCTTCTGCCGCCGCGGCCAAGAGAGGGTGCAGCCCCTAGGGTTGTGAAAGGTGGGAATGGTGTAGATAAAGCGGGGTGGGATCCCTTGGCGGGCTAGCTCGCGCAACACCTCTTCCAGGCGATCCACCACCATGCCCTCCCCATCCACCGGGATCGAGATCAGACGCGCCCCTGCCGCCGCAAAACGGCTGACCGCCCCCATGAAGGTGGGCCCCTCCACGATCACCACATCCCCCGGCTCCACAAAGACCTGGGGCAAGAGGCCAAGGATCTGCCCAGAGCCATAGCCGATCAAGAGGTTTTCCGGCTGCGCCTCCACCCCTCTGGCCCGCATCAACTGCTGCACCACCTCGATCAACCCGGCAAAGGTGCCGCCGTAATTGAGGGCAGCATCCCCATCTTCCGCCAACACCTCCGCTGTCGCCCGCGCCAGGTCGGCCTTGGGAAACAACCGCGGATCCGCCAGGCCAAAGGTAAAACTGGTTACTACCGGCACCGCCCCAGCGATCTCCGCGCCAACAGGAGGCGGGATCACCGCCTGGGCCCGCCGGGCGAACAGGGTCTCTAAGAGGGGCCGCATCCGAATCTTCAAGGCAGGAGAAGAACTCAGGCCAACGCTTGCCACGATAACAAGAACGAGCTGGCTAAGAGCAGGGATCCCAAAAACTGTCGCCAGCCCCGGCAGGGGATCTCCGCCAAGACGCCACCGGCACTCAGGCACAAAAAGGGCAGGGCCACTAGGCCCCAACGGGCGCTTTGCTGCAACAGGTTCATCTGGGGATCCCAAAGCCAAGCTGCTAGCACCCCCATCCACAGGACATGGCCCAAACCAGCCAAGCTGAGCAGGGTTTGTTGGCGTTCCGCCCAGGGCCAACCCAGCCGCACCAAGGCCAGCCCCAAGGGCAACATCAAGGTGGCCAGAACAGCCAGGCCGCTTTGGCTGGTGAGCGAATAGGACACCGTCGCCGTAGGAAAGCGCTCTGTCCCGGTGAAGGGATCGGCGGGCAGCTCGACCCGCAGCAACCAGGAGAGGCCAATCACCAGCAGCAGCCAGAGTAGCCCTTGCAACCGCTGCCGCGGCCAGTGTTGGCTAGTCCATAGCGCCCCCCAGAGCAGGGCCAAGAGCCAAACTTTGTAGCTCAAGGCACAGGCCAGCGCCAAACCCCCCCAGCGCAGGCGGGATCCCGGTCCAACACCGCTGCTGACCAACAAGACCAGGCTGGCCAAGATCTCGTTGCCCGGCTCCAAACCCTGGGTCAGCACCCAGGGGCTGAGTCCCCACAGGCCAGCGCTCCAGAAATTGCCCCAGCTCCAGCACAACAGCAGGATTACCAGGCAGGCCAGGGCCGAGACAGCTCGCAGGATCCCTTCGGGGGGGATCCCGGTTCCCTCAGCCAGCCAGGGCAGTAGCCCGTTTGCAATTGAATGGTAGAGAGGCAGTTCCGCTTGGACAGGGGGCAGGGATCCCTCAGGGCCACTGATGGGCACAGCGCGCCACCACAGCATCTGAGCCGGTTGCCCCACAAAGCGGAGCCGCTGACCCAGCAGCAACCCCATCCCTCCCCACAGCAGCCAGTGGCTCACCCAACTGAGCCCGTCTGGGCGGTGGTGCCGACGTTTGTCCGCCCTGGACAGGCTCAGTTGAGGAAAAGAGGGACGAGACAGCCGTTTGCCCTGAGGAGGCATGGCGGGGGGAAACTTCATAGGGTAGGCCTAGTCAACTCTAGATCGCCCGTCAAGGGACACCCAGCCTCCTGCCAGCGACGAATGGCTTGGGCGGTCAGTCCTTCGGTGACGTCGCGGACAGGAACACCGGCGCCGGTAACCTGCAGGCGCACCAGTTGCCAGGGATCCCCAGGTGTAGCCCGCAGCACATAAGCTTCATAAGCCAGTTGCAGGGTTTCGCTGCGCCGACCGGCTAGGGGGTTATCCTCCCGCTCGGGCTGCTGGGGCAGAACCAAGCGGCGCTCCAGCGTGGTGAAATACAAGCGAAAGCCTTGGGAAGCCGAGGCGGCTGGGCTATCCGGCAGAAGCTGGGCCAGCTCCTCGGCAGAGAGGAGTTCGGCCTCTGGCCGGCCCACCAACACCACCTGAAAGTCTGAGCGGGCGCGGCTCAAGGCCAAATTGAGAAACAAGGGCAACTGCTCTGTCAGGGCTTCAGCCCAGGTTTGCGGATCGGCAGCACAAACTTCTCCTCTGGCTGCTGTGGCAGTAAGGCAGCACAACCCCAAAGCCGCCGACAAACCTATCCGCCACCCCCCTCGGGCGGGGTGGGGGAAAAGATACCCGCCCGCTTGTCTTCTTCGCCGGCTACACCAGCCTAGGAACGGCATTGCCCCAATCCTCAGCCGATCGCTTCCTCTACAGCTTGAAAGCGTTGCCAGGCCGAAACGGGATCCGCAGCCGCCGTGATGGGGCGGCCCACCACCAAATAATCGGCCCCCGCCCGCAGCGCTGCCGCGGGGGTGCAGACCCGCCGCTGGTCGTCCTCCGCTTCTGGATCCCCAAGGCGGATCCCTGGGGTTACCAGCAGCACCTCCGGCCCCAAAGCCTGCCGTAGCCGTCCCACTTCCTGGGGGGAGCAGACCAGCCCGCTCACGCCTTGATCCAGAGCTAGCCGCGCCAACTGCAACACATAGTCGCCGGGATCTCGTTCAACGCCCAACTCCTGCCGCACCTGGTCGGGGCCAAGGCTGGTGAGAAGAGTAACTGCCAACAGCCGGCAAGAACTGCCCTGGGTGGCGGCCACTGCTGCCCGCAACATGGCACTGCCGCCAGCGGCATGAACGGTGAGCAGATCCACCCCATAACCAACGGCCACCTGAGCGGCCCGCCCCACTGTGTGGGGAATGTCGTGCAGCTTTAAATCGAGAAAAATGCGCTTGCCCCGTTCCTTAAGGGCCTGCAAAATCTGAGGGCCAACAGCCGTAAACAGCTCCAGGCCCACCTTCCACCACAGCACCTGGGGCAGGCGATCCACCCACTTCAGGGCCTGCTCCCAAGAAGCGGTATCTAGAGCAACAATGAGGCGGCTACCCTGCATGGCGAAAGCCCTCAGGCCGGCTAACGCGAAGGGCTCCGCTCTCGCGGCTCATAGTGGGGGCAGCCTTCACAGGGGCCATAGGGGTTGACGGCACAGCGCAACTCCGGGGAAAGGGCATTGTAGCGACAGGTGGGATCCCCAATCCAGCCAGGCGGCGAAGCGACATAAGTATAAACAACTACACCCCCGAACCCCAGTGGGCTGACGAAGAAACGGCTGGTGCTGAAGGACTCCCCCCCAGCAGGGTTGAACGTTTCCTCATCGAGCTCTGAACCGGGCTGCGGCTCCTCCTCCAGGCTCCAGAAGGCTTCCCACTGCCGAAGGGTTTCTTGGAGAGGCGCGGCCAGGTGTTCCGCCAACTCCGTCAGGGCGGCTTCCAAAGCGGTGAGGCTTTCTTCCGCCGCCTGGGTGAAGGCTGCCACCCATTCCTCCAAGAGCTTCTCAAAATCCATGCAGCAGCAACCTGAGAGCTTTCTTTTCACCTTACCGCTTGCCTGGGCAAGCTGGCTAACTTCCCCCTTGACAAACGGCATCTACTAACTCTTGGTTGACCAAGGGAAACAGCTCCGCCAATTCTTCGGCAGATAGGTTGCCGGTACAAACATTGGCGCGGATATGCCACTCTGCCCACATCAGCGCCGAGGGAACGGTGGGATCCTGGCCTTGCTCGGAGCCGGAACCCTTTGCGGGCCCTGGAGCCAGGCGGCGTCCGGGCCCGATGTTCAGTTGCAGTACGTTGTCGCGGTTGATGCCCGTCAGAGAGGTCTGGGCAGGGGCTTCTCCGACAAAGGCAAAAGGGAAAGACAAAGCCACCCAAACCAACCCCCGAAGGGCAAGCCGGCAAAGCATGGGATCCCTCCCCCGCGAGATAGGGTTGAGTTTTGAGGGCAATTATAGCTGCTATTTTTGGCAGCTAGGATTTGTCAAAAGCCGCCTTTGGCAGGCCAATCGCCGACCACTGCACGCAACGACGGCCCTGGTCATCCTCTAAGGCCCCCTCGCGGCGATAGGAAAAGAAATCCTGAGGCTGGCCAAAGGTGCAATGAGGACTGATGGCGATGTGCTCCGGCGGGATCCCCTGAGCTTCGGCCTGGGCGCGGTTGATCCAGCGCAGATCCAGGCGCACCTTACCCGGCAGAGGATCTGGCCAGAGGGCAGGTTGTGGGTCTACCCCTGAAGGCAGCGACTGCAGCACCTGCTCGGCCACTTCCTGAGAAACCTGGTAGGCTGGCCCGGAGATGGCCGGCCCCAGGGCAATGCGGATTTGGCTGGCAGGGATCCCCCCCTGGAGAAAGGCCTGCAGCACCTTAGTCAGGATACCGGCAGCCGTCCCCCTCCAGCCGGCGTGAACTGCGGCCACCCAGTGGGGGCTGGCCACCAAAATGGGCACACAGTCGGCAGTGCAAACCCAGGCCGAGTCCCCTGGGCGACGGGCGATCACGGCATCTGCTTCGGGACGGGCGAAACTCCCTTCCCCGACGTGAGAACCTGAAGCCCTCCCCTGGGAGAAGACAACTGCATCCGCCCACGTCCAGCGACAGCCATGCACCTGGTGGCCCCACGCAGCTCGTTCTGGGAGGAGTTGCAACTGGTCGGCCATATCGGCTGGTTGATAGGGGGAAGCTTGACGACAGCCAAAAGCATGGGGCCACCCCGCCAGCAGTTGACACTGCAGCCAACGCCATCTCCCTGCCTCTTGCCAAACCCAGCCCCCGGAACCGCTCATCGGCCTGATGGGTGGAAAGGGGATCCCTGCCGTCGGGCGTGCAGGTGGCCTAGCCGCTCCTCCAGGCAGATGCGCAGCTCGACCGGGTTGAAGAGCATCGGCAAAAAGTGAATGCTCCGGCTTTCTCGGAAGAAAAACAAAATCGGCACCGGCCGCCAGAAGATCTGCCAGTCCTGCCACTCGCTGTAGGGGAACTCGCGGATGCGCCGGGAGCCGCTGTAGACCTGCAGCGCCGTGCGGGTAAAGGCCAGCCCGATCAGACAGGTCTGTACCAGCAAAAACAGGCCAAACAACCCCACTCCCAACCCTAGCCAAAACGAGAGCCACAACAGCGGCACCGCCAAAGCCAGCACTGCCAAGCTGAGGCGGAAGTCGGGGGTCAACAGATGGGCAGAGTGGGGTTTGATCACTTTTTGCTTCTCCTCCGCTTGCCAGCTCCATTTTACGCCGCTGCCACTACCTTTCTCCGGAGGGATCCCGCCTCTGGGTAAGTTGGGGGCATACCAAACAAGTTGTTTTGATGTATCCTGACAGAGCACACAGGAACGCGGCTTTTGATCATGGCCCTAACCGCATCTGACCCCAAAGCTCTCCCCAGCGGCGGCTCCCTGAGCTTTTTTGAGCGCTATCTCACCCTTTGGGTGGCCCTGTGTATTGTTGCCGGGATCCTCCTGGGGCGATGGTTTCCGGGCGTGGCCGAGGCTTTGGATGCCTTGAGCCTCTATCAGGTCTCCCTTCCCATTGCCGTCTGCCTGTTTTTCATGATGTATCCCATCATGGTGAAAATTGACTTCGGCCAGGCAGCCTATGCTTTGAAATCTCCCAAGCCAGTGCTGTTGACCCTGGCCGTGAACTGGCTGGTGAAGCCCTTTACCATGGTGGTGATCGCCCAGTTTTTTTTGGGGTGGCTGTTTGCCCCTTGGATAACCGGCACGGAAATCATCCGCGGCACAGAGATTAGCCTCAGCAGCTCCTACATTGCCGGGGCCATTTTGTTGGGCATTGCTCCTTGTACAGCCATGGTGCTGATGTGGGGCTATCTCAGCTATGGCAACCAGGGCCACACCCTGGTGATGGTGGCGGTGAACTCTTTAACCATGCTCTTCCTCTACGCACCGCTGGGCCGCTGGCTGCTGGCCATGAGCGATTTAACGGTGCCCTGGCAAACCATTTTGCTGTCGGTGGCCGTCTATGTGGGCCTACCGTTAGTTGCAGGAGCAGCCTCCCGCTATTGGATTCTCAAAACCAAGGGCCGGGAATGGTTTGAAAAAGCTTTTTTGCGCTACCTCAACCCCATTGCCATTGCCGCCTTGCTGGTGACGTTGGTGCTTCTTTTTGCTTTTAAAGGGGATCTCATTGTGGAAAATCCCTTCCACATTTTGTTGATCGCAGTGCCTCTTTTCGTTCAAACCAACCTCATTTTCGGCATCACCTATGTGGCAGCCCAGAAACTGGGCTTGTGCTATGAGGATGCGGCTCCGGCAGCTTTAATCGGCGCCAGCAACCACTTTGAGGTGGCCATTGCAACGGCGGTGGTGCTGTTTGGCTTGAACTCAGGGGCCGCCCTGGCCACCGTCGTAGGGGTGTTGATCGAGGTGCCGGTGATGTTGATGTTGGTGGAGATCTGCCGGCGTACCGCCTTTTATTTCCCCCGCCAGCCGGAAAAGGCCAGCTTGCCCGATCCCCGCTGCCTTAAAATTAGCCCCTGAGGGATCCCTTCAGCCCATGAACCTGCCCCCGGATCGCCAACGGGAACACCAGGCCAACGAGCGCACCTTTCTGGCTTGGCTGCGCACCTCTGTGGCTCTCATTGCCTTTGGTTTTGCCCTCACCCGCTTCAGCCTCTTTCTGCAGCAGATCGAAGCTTCCAGCTCCCCCGAGCAGCCCTCCCCGAGCCACGGCCTCTTGAGTACCCAGAACCTGGGCCTCCTGTTGGTGATCTTTGGGATCCTGACAATTGGCCTTTCAACCTGGCGCTACAACCAGGTGATGCGGCAAATCGAGGCGGGCAACTTTCGCCCCAGCCGTTTTCTCGTCTGGATCATGGCTGCGGTGGTGGCCCTGTTTGGGCTGCTGAGCCTTCCCCTGATGCTGCGCCGCCCCCGCCCTCAGGAGCCTTCCCGGCTCAGCCTGCCGGAGTGAAGGGCTGCCAGCGGCTGCAATTGCCGGGCTTGCTGCTTGAGCCGCTCGATCAACTGCTTGCACACCACCTCGCACAGCTCAAAGCAGATGGGATCGGCAATTTGGTAGTAGACGCTCACGCCCCTGGGCTCGCGGCTGACGATCCCTGCCTGCGCCAAGATCTTGAGATGTTTGGAAACGTTGGCCTGGCCCATGCCGGTGGCCTCTAAGATCTGGGTGACGTTCTTGGGTCCCGAGCGCAACTGACACAGGATCTGCAGCCGGCTGGGCTCCGCCAAAACCTTGAAGTAATCCGCTACGCTGGTCAGCACTTCCGGCGTCAGAGTCAACTGGCACTCGTCTTTGCCACCTTTCACGAGCTCGTCCCAATCCATAGCCTGTCTTGAGGGATGCGCTGGCTTGATTTTAACACTAAATAGTTATACAGTAGATCTAGAGGCCCGAATTGGATCGCGTTCGGGTTTTGCCAACAGACAGGAGGGCAGCATGCTATTTCGCCAACTGTTCGACACCGAGACGAGCACCTACACCTATTTAATCGCAGACCCAGACACCCGCGAGGCAGCTCTGGTGGATCCCGTTTTGGAGCAGGTGGAGCGGGACTTGAAGTTAATTCGAGAGCTGGGTCTGACCTTGAAGTACTGCTTGGAAACCCACGTCCACGCCGATCACATCACCGGCACTGGCAAGCTGCGCGAGCTGACCGGCTGCCAAGGGGTGGTGCCGGTTCAGGCCAAGGCGCAATGTGCGGATCGCTTTATCGGCCATGGGGAAACGCTGCAGGTGGGATCCATTGTCATCGAGGCCATCGCCACCCTGGGCCACACCGACAGCCACATGACCTATCGCGTCAATGGGGATCGCGTTCTTACCGGCGATGCCCTGCTCATTCGCGGCTGTGGGCGCACGGATTTCCAGAGCGGGGATCCCGGCCTGATGTATGACCATGTTACCCAGCACCTGTTTACCCTGCCGGACGAGACGTTGGTCTATCCCGGCCATGACTACCGGGGGCACACCGTCTCCACTATTGGCGAAGAGAAGCGCTGGAACCCCCGCTTTGTGGATCCGGAGACCGGAAATTTGCGTTCGCGGGAGAGCTTCATCGCCCTGATGAACAGCCTCAACCTACCTCAGCCCAAGAAGATTCAGGAGGCGGTGCCGGCCAACGAGCAGTGCGGCCAAGTGGCAGCAGCCGCGGTTTAGGGGGAGGCCGCAAGGCTTGGCGCTGGGTAGACTTCTCTCAGGCAGCCCGTCAGGAGGGTTGAGAGTGGAACCCCAAAATTTCTATGAGAGGGATTTCTATGCTTGGACGCAGCAACAAGCCCAACTGCTGCGGGAGCGGGCCTGGGAGAAGCTAGACCTGCCCCATTTGATTGAGGAGATGGAATCGTTGGGCAGGCAACAGCGGCAAGAGCTGCGCAACCGGCTAGGGGTTTTGGTGGGGCACCTTCTGAAATGGGAGTATCAGCCGCAGGCTAGATCTGTAAGCTGGCTTCTTACCCTACAGGTGCAGCGACAGGAAGTTCTGGATCTATTGGAAGAAAACCCCAGCTTGAGGCCCTATTTGCCGGAGGCCATCTCCAAGTCTTACTTGAGGGCGCTGCAGGTGGCCCTGGAAGAGACAAAGCTGCCCAGAAAAACTTTTCCCAAGACCTGTCCTTATTCTCCCGAGCAAATCCTGGATAGCCAGTTTTACCCCGGCGAGCCCAGCAGGTTGCTTGAGGAAGAAGGTTAGTTACCCGAGGAGGAAACCAATGACTGTAGCCCGACAAAATCCTACGCCTTCCGCTCAGCAGGAACGGGATCCCCGTCTTAAGGAGATCGACGCCCTGACCTTGAAGCAGTGGCTAGATCAGGGGCGGGTACAGCTCATCGACGTGCGGGAGCCGGGAGAATATGCCGATGAGCGGATCCCGGGGGCGATCAACATGCCTCTGTCTAGCTTTGATCCGGCCAAGGTGCCCGCCTCGACGCCGGAAAAACCGGTGGTGTTGCAGTGCCGCATGGGCAGCCGCTCCATCCGCGCCGGCTGTCAGTTGCTGGAGTACGGCTGGCCGGAAGCGATGAGCCTAAAGGGCGGGATCGAAGCCTGGAAGGCCGCCAAGCTGCCCACCACCCGCACCCGCAACGCCCCCATCTCGCTGATGCGGCAGGTGCAAATTGCGGCGGGATCCCTGGTGCTCACCGGAACCTTGCTGGGAGCCTTTGTCCATCCGGCCTGGCTGGTGTTGAGCGGCTTTGTGGGAGCCGGGCTGGTGTTTGCCGGGATCACCAACACCTGCGGTCTGGCGCTGCTTTTGGCCCGCATGCCCTGGAACCGAGGTCAGGCCCTATGAGCGGGATCCCTTCCCCCCAGAGAATCCTGGCGCGCTACCTGCCCTTTACCAGGGATTCCTTGTGGTGGCTTCGGTATCGGCCAGAGGATCTGCCAGGGGATCTCATTGCCGGACTGGTTACAGCCACTCTCCTAGTGCCCCAGAGCATGGCCTATGCGCTGCTGGCCGGGCTGCCTCCCCAGACAGGTCTCTACGCCGCTATCCTGCCGGCCATCGCCTACGGCTTTCTAGGCTCCAGCCGGGCTTTGTCGGTGGGGCCGGTGGCCATCATCTCCTTGCTGGTGGCATCGGGCTTGGAGCCGCTGGCTGAGCCGAGCAGCCCGGAGTATGGCCGGCTGGCGCTGGGCTTGGCCCTGGAAGCGGGCTTGATCCAAGTAGGGGTAGGTCTGCTGCGCTTGGGGTTTCTGGCCAATTTCTTGAGCCACTCAGTGGTAACGGCCTTCGGCAGCGCGGCAGCCTTGATCATCGCCTTCAGCCAGCTCCGCCATCTGTTGGGGGTGAAGATCGCCAACACCGAGTCCTTCTGGCTGCTGCTGCAACGGCTTTGGCAGAGCCTGGAGGGGGTAAACTGGGTCACCCTGGGGCTGGGGCTGTTGGCCATCACCCTCTTGGTGTACGCCCAGCAGAAGCTCCCCGCTCAACTGCGCCGCTGGGGGATCCCACCCCTCTGGGGCCTACTTCTCACCAAGGGCGCGCCGCTGGGAGCCGTCTTCCTGACCACGCTGCTGGTGTGGGGGTTGAACCTCTCGGAAAGAGCAGGAGTGGCGGTGGTGGGATCCATTCCGGCGGGTTTGCCCCCCCTGACCTTCCCTTGGCTGAGCTGGCCAGAGTGGCGAGCTTTGCTGCCCACAGCCTTGGCCATTAGCTTGGTGGGCTTTACAGAAAGCTATGCGGTGGGTCAGTCGCTGGCCAGCCAGCGGCGGCAGAAAGTGGATCCCAACCAGGATCTAGTGGCCCTGGGGGTGGCCAACCTGGCCGCAGCCACAAGTGGTGGCTACCCCGTAACCGGTGGGATCAGCCGCTCGGTGGTTAACGCTCAGGCCGGGGCCAACAGCGGCCTGGCCTCGGTGGTCACGGGATCCCTGATAGCCCTGGCCGTGATCTGGCTGATGCCCCTGTTTACCTTCCTGCCCCAGACGACCTTGGCAGCTATTGTTTTGGTAGCCGTGTTGGGGTTGGTGGATTTTCACCCCTTGCTGCAGAGCTGGCGCTACGACCGCGGCGATGCCTTGGTTTGGCTGGTCACCTTTGCCAGCGTGTTGGGGATCGGGGTGGAGCCGGGGATTGGGCTGGGGGTGCTGGTTTCCATCCTGCTCTTTCTTTGGCGGGCCAGCCGTCCCCACATCGCCATTGTTGGCCAGGTGCCGGGCACCGAGCACTACCGCAACGTGCTGCGCCATGAGGTGATTACCGATCCGCGCATCTTGGCGGTGCGGGTGGATGAAAGCCTGTTTTTTGCCAACGCGGCCTACCTGCAGGAGTCCATCCTGCAGGAGGTAGCAGCGCGGCCAGCAGTGGAACAGGTGCTGCTGGTGGCCAGCGCCATTAACTTCGTCGACGGCAGCGCTTTGGAGGCCCTGGCCCAGTTGGTAGAACGTCTGCAGCAAATGGGGGTGGGCTTTGCCCTGGCCGAGGTGAAGGGGCCGGTGATGGATCGCCTCAAAAGGGCTGGGTTTGTGGAGAAAGTGGGCGCCGAGCGCTTCTTCTTGTCGACCCACCAGGCGATGCAGGTTCTCAAGTCTCAGACGAACTCTATGCCGGCAGCCGCTTCCGGATGAGCACAATCGGCGTTTGCTCTGCCGCATTGCCGGCTGGGTTCTTGCGCAGCGCCTGCTCCACCAGCTCCTCCTCCACGCCAGGGCTGGTTGCCAGAACGCTTACTTCGCCTAGATCGTTGGCATCGACAATGGCCACCTCGTAGCCGGTCTGGGCATGGAGCTCGGCCACCAGCTTGGCCGGATCCCGCGGCCCCAAGACGATGAACTGGTCGTAGGGGGGCAAAGTGCCGGTGACATCGTCGATCAAGGCCGCCTGCTCCCCCGCCAGGGCGTAGAAGGCTCCGCGGATCCCCAGCAATTTGGCCAGGGATCCGACGACAAAAGCCCCCAACACCCGCCAGGCCCCCGAACAGTCGATCAACGTCTGCATCCCATAGCAGCTTGAGAGACTGGTTTTGGAAGGGAAGAAGTAGCAGAGGGTGCGGGCCAGCCAGCCGGGCTGCACCTGCAGGGGATGGCGAAAGTTGCCCTGGACGATGGCCGCCGCGCTTTCCGAGATGGCCACAATATCGCCGGGCTGGATATGGGGGCCTACGTAGTGCCGCAGCACCTCGGCTAGGTCGTCGCTGGGGGTAAGCAGATGGGTGGGAACAGGGGCCCAAAGGAGGGATCCCTGCTTCTGCCAGTTCAGCTCTGGCAAGGGCTCCACTTCCTGCAGCGGCAAGATGAGGTGGCTGGTCTTCAGGGTGCGCCGTTGCCGCCCGTACTGGATGTAGTCCAACTCCAGCCAGGCCGAGCGCAAATCTGCCAGCCCTTCCCCCTCTAGCTCGATCTCGACTTCTAAGCCGGTCTGGCTTTGGGGGGAGATGATGTAGGCCTGCCAGTAGTTGTCTGGGCGGGGGGGCAGATCCGGATGGCGGGAGCGCAGGCGGATCCTACTTTGGATCCCTTCGAGGGAGCCGGCGCTGAGCAGATGCAGCCGCGGCTGCACCTGGGCCAAGGTGACCTCAAAAAGGGGGTTGAGGTTGCGGGCCACAAACTCGGCCTGGATAAGCCAGCGATGAGGGCTGAGGCGGCTGAGGCGCAAGCTCTGGGGCTCCACCAGCAGACAGTCGGCGGGGCGGGTCTTCAGCCAGTACAGCAACGTCGCCACACTTAGGAGCAGCCCGGCCACCACCTGGATCCAGGCCGAGGGATCCCAAAGCCAGCGCCCGATCCCCCAGAGGCTCAAGACCATGCCAGCCAATACGCCAGCCACCACACCTCGGCTCACCATCCGAATGGTTGCCATTGGGATCCCACTCCTTAAACCCTGCTCAAGTCTGCCCCTTCCTTCAGGCCTGCACCCTAGACTACAGGTACGCTCCCCAGCCCTAGCCATCCTACCGGGAAACCGCCAGCACCCTGTAGCAGGATCCCTATCTACACCTTCATCTCAAACAGTTAGACTAAAAATAGATTGCACCCTAAGTTTTCTGCCGCATCCTTTGGAGGTTGCCCATGGCCCAAAAACAGCAGTTCAAGAGCTTTGACGACATGATCCAGGGATCCAAAACTCCCATTCTGGTGGACTTTTACGCTACCTGGTGTGGTCCCTGTCAGGTGATGGCTCAGGTGTTGGAGCAGGTGAAGCCGCAGGTGGGGGATGCTATTTCCTTCGTGAAGGTGGATATAGATAAATACCCCAACATTGCTGCCCGCTGGGGGATCTACGCTGTGCCGACTCTCATCCTGTTCAAAGACGGGAAGCCGGTTGACCGCATCGAGGGGCTGTTGCAGCCTCGCGCCCTGGTGGAGCGGTTGCGGGCGCAGATCGGCCTGCCGGTCAGCTAAGGGCAGATAGACCTTGAGGGCGTTTTGGCAGGAGCTTGAGGCGGGGCCGGTTCTCCAAGTTCACCAGGCGGGAGAGGTGCCCTACCGCAGGGCGTGGGCTTGGCAGCAAGTCAGGTTGGCCCAGATGATCCGCGATCCCCAGGTGCCAGATGGGCTTTTGTTGCTCACCCACCCGCCGGTCTACACCCTGGGGGCGGGGGCCGATCCCAAGTTTCTCAAAAGCCTGGCTGGACAGATAGGATCTCCAGACACTCAGCCAGAGTCCCCTGTTACTGAGGGGCCGGAGATCCTGCGGGTGGAGCGGGGCGGCGAAGTGACCTACCACGGGCCGGGCCAGTGGGTGGGTTATGCCCTGCTCAACCTAAAGCGCCATAGGACTGTCTATGGCTCCCACGGCCAGCCGGATCTGCATCGCTACCTGCGCCACCTAGAAGAGGTGCTCATCCAGACTGTGGCCCACTTCGGCCTGCAGGGGGAGCGGATCCCTGGCCTAACAGGGGTTTGGGTGCAAGGCCACAAGGTGGCGGCCATCGGCATCAAGGTCTCCCGCTGGGTTACCTACCACGGCTTTGCCCTCAACGTTTGTCCGGATCTAGCTGCCTTCCAAGCCATCGTGCCCTGTGGGATCCCTGACCGGCCCGTGGGATCCCTGGTGCACTTTTGTCCGGGGGTGACGATGGCTGCCGTGGCCCCAGTTTTGGTGCAATCTTTTTGTGAAGTTTTCGGGCTGCAGGCCCAGGCCGTTTCCCTGGCCGAGTGGTTGGGAGAACCTCGGTTTGCCTAACTCCGAGATGGTTCTAGATCCAATCCAAGGGCGACTACTCCACCCCCAACTGGCGCAGCAGTTGCTGCAGGATGGCCTGGTTGGCAAAGTTGCCACTCTTGGAGAAGAGAGCCAACGCCTGGCGAAAGTCGGCCATCGCCGCTTCTCGATCCCCCAACTGAAGATAGGCCACCCCGCGGCTAAAGTAGGCTTCTGGAATTCGCGGATCCAACTGGATGGCCCGCTCCGCATCGGCCAGGGCCTTTTGGGGCTGGCGCAACTGGTTGTAAACGTAGCTGCGGTTAACGTAGGCTGGCGCATAGGTGGGATCCAACTGCACCGCCCGATCCAGATCCGCCAGGGCAGCCACGGGATCCCCGCGCAGCAACTTGAGGGATCCCTGCCAGTTGAACTCGGAAGCGGTGTTTGGGGCCGAGGTCTTCTCAGGAGGAGGTCTATTGGCTAGAGTGAGGGCGGGGGGATGTTACAAGGAAAGCTTCTGGAATAGATGAGCCACCGGCAGGGCAAATCCTGGAATAACCTCTTCACCTTCTAGAAGATCAACCGATTTCAGGAGGCGGTCAGGCTCTTGAGAGCTGCGATACACCAGGACGTAGTGCTCGCTGGGGTGAACCAGCCAAACCAGGCGGCTGCCATTTTCAAAGTACTCCACCAGCTTGTCATGAATTTCTTCAACCGTATTGCGGGGGGAAAGCACTTCAACAGCCAGATCTGGAGCCCCTTCCAAAAATCCTGTGGGCAGTTCAGCCATGCCCTGCAAGCGTTCTTTAGCAAAAAAAGAGATGTCAGGGGAGCGCCAATTTCCACTCTTCATCTTAAAAGCAGTGCTGGAATCTAAAACGATCCCCAGCTTGTTGGACAAAACGTAGGGGGTCAAAGCTGCCAATAGGAGGCTGCAGACATAACCATGGAGTGCCCCCGCGCTTCCCATATCAATTGGCTTCCCATCAACAATCTCGTAGCGATGTCCCTCCCTGGACAACGCCATGAATTCTTCGGCTGTCCAAGCTCTTTTTCCCTGAGTTGGCACAGCTCCGACGGTCATCTGCAAACTCCTTGCTGCTCCTTCGACACCGCAAGCCAAGCCCGCAGGGATCCCCCAGCGGCTTTTCCTCGAGGGGGGACGCCAAAGGCTAAAATAGCCTAGCTCATCCTACTGTACCGACGGAAAAGGCACCTTGATCGAGCGCTACACTCTGCCCGAAATGGGCCAGATTTGGTCCACTGCCCACAAGCTCCAGACCTGGCTGCAGGTGGAGCTGGCTGTCTGTGAAGCGCAAGCGGAGCTGGGGCGGATCCCGCAAGAAGCCCTGCAGGAGATCAGAGCCAAAGCCGCCTTTGACCCGGCGCGGGTTTTGGAAATTGAGGCGGAAGTGAAGCACGATGTTATTGCCTTCCTAACCAACCTCAACGAGCACGTGGGCGAGGCAGGGCGCTACATCCACCTGGGCCTGACCAGCTCGGACGTGTTGGATACCGCTCTGGCCGTGCAGCTTGTGGCCTCGGTGGAGATCTTGCAAGCTCGCCTGGCCGACCTCATCGCTGCTATCCGCGACCAAGCTCGGCAGCACCGCTACACCCTCATGATCGGCCGCACCCACGGTGTTCACGCCGAGCCGATTACCTTTGGCTTTAAGCTGGCAGGGTGGCTGGCCGAGTGCCTGCGCCATCAGGAGCGGCTGGAACGCCTGCAAGAGGTGGTGGCAGTGGGCAAGATCTCGGGGGCAGTGGGCACCTACGCCAACGTGCCTCCCCAGGTGGAGCAGTTGGCCTGCGCTCGCCTGGGCCTGAAGCCCGATACAGCCTCGACACAGGTAATCTCGCGGGATCGCCACGCTGAATACGTGCAAACCTTGGCTTTGATTGGCTCTTCCCTAGAGCGCTTTGCTACTGAAATCCGCCACCTGCAGCGAACAGAGGTACTGGAGGCTGAGGAGTACTTTGCCCCCGGCCAAAAGGGATCCTCTGCCATGCCCCACAAGCGCAACCCCATCAAGGCGGAACAACTGACGGGGCTGGCCCGTCTCCTGCGCGGGTATGCCGTCTCGGCCCTAGAAAACATTCCCCTTTGGCATGAGCGGGACATCTCCCACAGCTCGGTGGAGCGGGTTATCCTGCCCGATGCCTCCATCCTCTGCCACTACCTGCTGGTGAACATGGCCGACCTGGTGCGCCACCTGCAGGTTCACACCGGCAACATGGAGCGCAATCTCAACCTCTACGGCGGCGTCATCTTCAGCCAGCAGGTGCTGCTGGCTTTGGTGGAGAAGGGCTTGAGCCGCGAGGAAGCCTACCGCCTGGTGCAGGAAAATGCTCACCGCGCCTGGAACCAGCCGCAGGGGGACTTTCGCGCCAATCTGCTGGCGGATCCCCGGGTGATGGCTCACCTCAGCGAGGCGGAACTGCAGGCTTGTTTTGATCCCCAGCGCCACCTAACTCACCTAGACGAGATCTTTGCCCGCCTGGGCATTTGAGGATCCCCTATGGTTTGGCAGCGACAGCACGTCTTGGGCTTGGCGGACTTTACCCCCGAAGAATATCAAATCGTTTTGCAAACCGCTGCCAGCTTCCAGGAGGTGTTGACGCGGCGGTTGCCCAAGGTGCCCACCTTGCAGGGGAAGGTGGTGGTGACGCTGTTCTTCGAGCCTTCCACCCGCACTCGTTCCAGTTTTGAGCTGGCGGCCAAGCGCCTTTCGGCAGATGTGCTCAACTTTTCCCCAGGCACCTCTTCCTTGGGCAAGGGGGAGACGCTCTTGGATACGGCCCGCACCTTTCTGGCCATGGGATCCGATCTCTTAATCGTTCGCCATGCCCAGGCAGGAGTGCCCCAACAATTAGCTGCCGAGATCGACCGCCGCGGATCCCCTGTGGGCGTTCTCAATGCTGGGGATGGCCTGCACGAACATCCCACCCAAGGTTTGCTGGATTTGTTTACCCTCTGCAGCCATCTGGATCCCCGGCGTCCCCGTCTGGAGTTGCTGCAAGGGATCAAAATCGCCATTGTCGGCGATATTCTCCACTCGCGAGTGGCCCGCTCCGATATCTACGCCCTGGTGGCCGCCGGAGCTGAGGTTCACTTAGCCGGCCCTCCCACCCTATTGCCCAAAGATTTTGCCCATTTTGTACCCGGCCATACGCTCCCTGTCCATTGGCAGCTAGAGCCTGCCCTCGAAGGGGCGCGTTTTGTTATCACCCTACGCCTGCAACAGGAGCGCATGGGCGAGTTCCTTCTCCCCAGCTTGCAGGAGTACCATCACTTCTTCGGCCTCACGCGGCAGCGGCTGCGCCTGTGCCACCCAGAGGTGAGGGTTTTACACCCCGGCCCGGTCAATCGCGGTGTGGAACTCAGCTCCGAGGTAATGGAGGATCCCGGCTTGAACCTGATTGAGCAGCAGGTCACCCACGGCGTGGCGGTGCGTATGGCTCTGCTGTACCTCATGGGGGGCGGGCGGATCCCAGCTTAGAGCCCAGATCTTTCTCTGCTCGGGGAACATGTAGAGCTGCCCCACGTCTGGAGTGTTGAAGTCCATCTCCTAGCTAATTCTCTCTGTCAAAACTGTCAAAAGTCGGAAGAAGCTCTGGCCAGAGCTTTTCCCGCCCTGCTGAAATCATGTCCAAGCTTGCCGAGAGGGGGGTAACATCTTTGTATCAAATTTTACACATCTTGGATCTGGATCGAGTTTTTTTGCAGCCGTCTAAGCTTAGCTCTTATTCAAGTTGTGTCCGTTTGATTGGTTGTCAAATGAGATAGAAGTTCAGCAGCATAAGCCTTTTCGCGGATCCTGGGCTCCAGGATCCTGATTTTGCTGAAATCCAAACTGGCCAAGACCACCAGATGGAAAATCGAGGTTTGGAAACGAGCCAGCACACTCAAAAATATCGATTTTTCTCTTGACTTAACCCAAAGTTAACCTTTAGATATCCTTCTGTTAACTTTGAGGTTATAGGGTTGAAGGTGTTGATTCGCCACAGATATTACCCATGCGAACCCTGCTTTCTGCTTTCTCCCTCACCGCTCTAACAGTAGGATTTCTAACAGCGACCTCGGCTCAAGCCCAAACCGTGCAAATCTCCGGGGCGGGCGCGACCTTTGCGGCTCCTTTGCTGCAACGTTGGTTTGACGCCTACAACCGCACCGTAGACCCCACTGTGCAAGTCAGCTATCAGTCTGTCGGTAGTGGTGCTGGCCTAGAGCAGGTGATCAATGGCACTGTGGACTTCGGCGCTTCCGAGGCGCCTTTCTCCGGTGCTCGCCTGGAAAGCTTCCGAGCTAAATACGGCTATGAGCCCCTACAGTTGCCTCTGGCGGGAGGGGCCATCGAGTTTGCCTATAACCTGCCCGGCATTGAAGACGGAGAGCTCATCCTGAAGCGGGAAACCTACTGCGGCATCGTGACCGGTGAGATCACTCGCTGGGACGACATTCGCATCAAGGCCGAGAACCCAGGTATAGCAAACAAGCTGCCACCCCTGGACATCACCTGGGTACACCGCTCTGATGGTTCTGGGACTACCTTTGTGTTCACCAACCACATCAGAACTGTCTGCCCTAATTGGACAGCCGGTGCTGGTACTTCTGTCGAGTGGCCTGTTGGCATTGGAGCCCAAGGGAATGAGGGCGTAGCCGCCACCATCAAGCAGGAGCCAGGGGCAATTGGCTACGTGAACCAGTCCTATGCCAAGCTGGAAAAGATGGCCACTGCTCGCCTGGAAAACAAAGCGGGCAACATTGTTAAGTTCTCGACTGAGGCAGCTACCTCGGCGCTGGATGCTCCCATTCCTGATGACTTTGCGCTGTTGGTGCCCGACCCTGAAGGGCCAAATGACTACCCAATCGTGGGCTTGTTCTGGGTGATGCTGTACCGCGAGTATCCCGATCAGCAGAAGCTGACCAAGCTGGTGGAGGCTCTGAAGTGGACCCAGGGGCCGGAAGGTCAGGCCATTACCCGCGAGCTGGACTACATCCCTATGCCTGAGGCGGCTATCCAGCGGATCTTTGCAGAGCTGGATGCCATCACCGTTAACCCCAATGCGGTGCGATGACTGGGTTGCAGCCTGAACTCCACTAGAGTGGAGCTGGTGGCCGGCTGAGGAGGCAGATGAGGCTTTCTCGGTCGGCTGCTGGGCTTACCTTGCACGGTGGGATTTTTAGGAAAGTTTTGAACCGAAGATGATCATGGGAGAGAGGCTATGACTTCAGCGGCTACGGGTTATGGTTCACCACCAAACCCGGATATCGATGTTGACATTGAGAAAAAGGCAAGCCCGTCCCGGGCTGTTGATGTGGGTTTTGTCCGCCTGACGCTGGCCTTGGCGGGGTTTGCCGGCATTATCCTCATCTGGGTGATTCTTCAAACCACCGAAGCGGCTCTGCCGGCGATCCAGCAGTTTGGCTTGGGCTTCCTGGTTACTACCCGCTGGAACCCGGTGGAAAACATCTACGGGGTACTACCACAGATTTATGGCAGTTTGGTAACCTCTCTGGTGGCTTTGATTTTTGCCATCCCTCTGGGCATTGGCACTGCCATCTTCCTGACGGAAGGTTTTGCCCCCAAGTGGGTAACGGCGCCGATTGGCTTTGCGATTGAGCTGATCGTGGCCATTCCCAGTGTGGTGCTGGGGCTGTGGGGGATCTTTGTGCTGATTCCAGCAGTGCGGCCCATCTTTCGAGCCATCAACCAGACGCTGGGTTGGATCCCTTTCTTGAGTGGCCCGGCTCCGCGGGGGCCCAGCTTGTTGATTGTGGCTATGGTGCTGGGGATCATGATCTCTCCCATCATCATCTCCATTACCCGCAGTACCTTTGAATCTCTGCCACGCAGCCTAAAAGAGGGCGCTTTGGCTCTGGGGGCAACCCGCTGGGAGACCATCTTAACGGTGATGATCCCTGCCGGCCTGTCGGGCATTGTCAGCTCGATCATGCTGGCGCTGGGGCGGGCCCTGGGAGAGACCATGGTAGCGGCCATGCTTTCCGGCAACGCCAACCGCATCAATATCTCCCTAATGCAGCCGGGATCCACCATTACTGGCTTGATTGCCTCTCAGTTTGGCGAGGCAGGACGCTTGCAGGTTTCGGCTCTCATGTATGCCGGCGTGGTGCTGATGGTGCTGACGTTATTGGTCAACATTGTTGCCGAGATCATCATCCGCAAGTTTCAAAACTTGGAGCAGTAACTTGGGAAGCAGAAAGAAGATAAAGGAGCACTGTTATCATGTCCGACTCAGCACAGCTTGCCCCTGAGAAGGTTGACATCGACATTACCCGTGCCGCCATTGCCCCTGTCCGCAATTACACAGGCATTGTCCTAACCCTGCTGAGTGGCCTCTTTGTGGCGGTGATCATAGCTTCCCTATCTTGGGTGCTGTGGGATGTGGGCAAGGAAGGCATCCAGCGGATAAATTGGGATGTCCTCACCCAGACCCGCTACCCTGCCCCTGGCCTGGCGGAAGGGGGCTTTGGTCACGCAATTGTCGGCAATTTAATGGTGCTGGCTACGGGGGCGGCTTTGAGCTTTCCCTTCGGCATCTTGGCGGCAGTGTACTTGTCTGAATTCGGTCGCGGCACCCGCTTTGCTTATCTGGTTAAGTTTTCCTGCAATGTGCTCACGGGGGTACCGGCCATTCTCTGCGGCCTGTTTGCCTATGCTGTGGTGGTGAGGGGATCCGGCTTTTCGGCTTTCTCGGGAGGGGTGGCTTTTGGCGTGCTGATGCTGCCGATTGTCATCCGCTCCACCGAGGAGGCGTTGCTGCTGGTTTCGCCCGACATGCGCTTGGCTTCCCTTGGCCTGGGCTCAAATCGCTTTCAGACCACAATGCGCGTTGTTTTGCCGGCAGCGGCACCGGCCATCGTAACCGGGCTAATCCTGGCTTTGGCCCGAGCGGCAGGCGAGGCTGCACCTCTGCTCTTTACCGCCTTCAACAACAATTTCTGGTCTACTGATCTCTTTGGCCCGGTGGCTACCTTGCCGGTGATGGTCTACTTTTTCTCCATCATTCCCTACAGGGTGCAGCAGCAGCTGGCTTGGGCGGGCGCTTTGGTTTTGTTAGCCATTGTTTTGGCGGCCAGCTTGACCGCTCGCTTTTTGGTGTACAAGACCAGGAAATAGCCTGAGGATTCTCAACAAAGTCTTGAATCGAACTCTTCGTCGAACTCTAGCTCTTTCTGTGAGTGCTGCCATGCAAACTCAATCTCTTAACCAGACCTCTTACGTTTTCAGGACCGAGAACCTGAATGTCTACTATGGCTCCAATCTGGCTGTAAAAAATGTTACTCTGGACATCCCAGCCCGACAGATTACTGCGTTTATCGGCCCTTCCGGCTGTGGCAAAAGCACGATCCTACGTTGCTTCAACCGCACCAACGATTTGATCCCCGGTGCTCGTGTAGAGGGCAAGCTCACCTACCACGGCAAGGATCTCTACGCCAAAGAGGTCGATCCGGTGGCGGTGCGGCGGCGTATCGGCATGGTCTTCCAAAAGCCCAATCCCTTCCCCAAAAGCATTTACGACAACGTGGCCTACGGCCCGCGGGTGCTGGGGATGAAGGTAGACTTGGACGAGGTGGTGGAAACCTCGCTGAAACGGGCTGCCCTCTGGGATGAAGTCAAAGACAAGTTGAAAGAAAATGGTCAGTCGCTGTCGGGAGGGCAGCAGCAGCGCTTGTGTATTGCCCGCGCTCTGGCGGTGCAGCCGGATGTGATTTTGATGGATGAGCCCTGTTCGGCACTGGATCCCATTTCCACCCGCCGCATTGAGGAGCTGATGAAGGAGCTGGTACAGGACTACACCATCATCATTGTCACCCACAACCTGCAGCAGGCCGGCCGCGTCTCGGATATGACGGCTTTCTTCAGCGTGGAGCTGGTGGGATCCAACCGTGTGGGCGAGCTGATTGAATTTGACAGAACTGAAGTCATCTTCAACAGCCCCACCAAGCAAGCCACAAGAGATTATGTGGAGGGCCGCTTCGGCTAATCGACCTGGCCGGACAGGGATCCTTCCCATACTGTTCTCGGCAAACCCTTTTGCAGGCAATTTCTGCCGATGATGGAGTCTGAAGAACCGTTGCACCCAAATACGGATACCTATGATCGTTGCCGCTCCTGACAAGCTGCAGGCTTTGCGTTCTGACTTAGAGGGTATTGAGATCATCACTGATCCGGCTCAGGTGGCCAAGTTGTCGTTGGATTTTTACCACTACAGCCCCGTGCTGAGCCGACAACTGAGCGACAAGCGGGGAGATTTGGTGGTGCGCCCCGCCGATGAGGCCGAGGTGATGCGGGTGGCGGCGGCCTGTGCCAGGCTGCGGATCCCGGTTACGGTGCGCGGTGCCGGTACCGGTAATTACGGCCAATGTATCCCGCTGGCCGGGGGTGTGATCCTGGACATGGGCAAGCTCAACCAGGTGCTTTGGGCAAAGCCGGGCTTGGCGCGGGTGCAGGCGGGGGCCAAGTTGATGGCCATCGACAAACACACCCGGGAGATGGGCTGGGAGATCCGCATGGCTCCTTCCACCTATCGCACGGCCACCATCGGGGGGTTCATTGCTGGCGGCAGTGGTGGCATTGGTTCTGTGACTTACGGCCAACTGCGGGATCGCGGCAACATCTTGGGTTTGCGGGTGGTCACCCTGGAGGAAGAGCCCCGGGTGCTGGAGCTGCGGGGAGATGAGGTATTCAAAGTAAGCCATGCCTGGGGCCTCAATGGGATCATCACCGAGGTGGAGATTCCGCTGGCGCCTGCTTATCCTTGGGCGGAGCTGGTGGTGGCCTTTCCCCCTGAAGTGGGCTTTATGCCCTGTGCCCATTTTGGCCAAGCCCTGGGAGATGCCGATGGGATCCTCAAGAAATTGGTCAGCCTGCACGCTTGGCCGATCCCCAGCTACTTTGCACCGCTGCGGGGTCATTTGCCAGAAGGATCCGCTGTGGCCCTGTTGATGGTGGCCGAATGCAGCCTGGAGCCGCTGTTGGAGCTTGTCCGGGAACATGGGGGCCAAGTGGTTTACAACAAAACGGCCCAGGAGGCCAGCAAGGGGATCTCGCTGGGGGAATTTTCTTGGAACCACACCACCTTGCACTGCCGCAGCGTGGATCCCAGCCTGACTTATTTACAATCGGCTTTTCCCGCCGATCGGGAGCTGAAGCTGGTGCAGCACATGTACGAGTATTTTGGCGACGAAGTGCTGATGCACCTGGAGTGGATTCGCATCAACGGGCAAGCTACCCCTGTCGGCCTGCAAATTGTCCGCTTTACCACCGAAGAGCGTCTAAACGAGATCATGCGCTACCACGAAGAGCAGGGAGTATTTATTGCCAACCCCCACACTTTCATCATCGAAGACGGTGGGCGTAAGGTGATGGATCCGCGCCAGATTCGTTTTAAAGAAGAAGTGGATCCCTATGGGTTGCTTAATCCGGGCAAGATGCGCACCTGGCAGGAGCGCGCCTCTGCTTGAGGAATAGCAACAGTAGCACAGCAATTGGCCTCAGTCTATCTATGTTGCCGGTATTTAATGCATAATGGACTGCCTGTGTGAGGCAAGACCAGGCCAGAACTGTGGGGTCGGTGCTGTGGGAAATGCCGTCCACTGTCGAATGCTTGTCAAACTTCCGGCAGCCAGTCCTCTGCAAGCACCAACTCTGGAGAGTAGGGACAGACATCTGGAAATGTCGAGATTTCTATCCCCGTTTGCCTGGCTGCTTGGCGGCGCGCCCGTTGATAACTCTCTTCAAGTTGCTCTACCAGATAACCTTTTAGGCTAGGGCTATCTTCTATGGCCAATCCGATTTGGGTTCGCGCATCTGTAATGGAATCTAGCCAGCTATCTGAACGGCGCTGAGGTTGATATTGCCACTTGAGTAGATGCAGCAGAAGGCGAGTTAATTGACTGGTAATCCCTCGTCGTTCGCTCTTACCCAAATTCTCAACCTCTTCAATTAAGTGTGTTAGGTCAATTTCATGCCAGCGCCTTTCCCGCAATAGCCGGGTTGTTCGGTCAATCCACAAGTTAAAGTCTGTCGAGTATAGACTGCTCATAGCTTTGTCCTGATGAAAAATAGGGTCGCAATAATTATGAAATCCAGACTACGTCCTTCTTGAGTTTACTACAATAAAACCTGTAACACCTGAGTTCTCAACCGTCTGGGAGCAGAGTCCTCTGGTGACAAACCTTATCCAGGCAACTCTTTCTATGGTCATTTCGACTTAAACCGGAACACTGCACCCACACCTAGGGTGCACCGAGCCAGAAGGCTGTTCTCAATAGCCCAGGCGTCTTACCCTAAACTGAAGCAACTATATTTGACGAATATTTGACGGAGAGTGGATGGAGAGGGTGTCCCTGTGGAGAAAGGTTCAAACAAACGCTTTAACTGCCATAGTAGTTGATGGCTAAAGCTCCCACCAGAGTAAGCTGAAAGACCAAGATCACGAAGTAGAAAATGGCGCGGGGCTTGAACAGAGTGAGCATCAAGCCTATGGCTTTCAAGTCTACTATCGGCCCAAACACCATAAAAGCCAACAGGGATCCCGGCGTGAAGGTGGCGGCAAAGGAGAGGGCGAAAAAGGCATCCACCGTCGAGCAGATGGAGATGATCCCGGCCAGGGCCATCATGATCAGGATTGAGAGCAATGCATCTTGGCCATAATCCAGCACAAACGAACGCGGGATCACCGTTTGAATCAGGGCCGCCATCGCCGAGCCCAAGATGAGCACGGATCCCAGCTCGCGAATCTCTCTAGCCCAGGTTTGCAGCAGCAGCAATCCCTTTTGCCGCCAAGAGAGAGCAGGGGCAGCGGCCAGCGCCGCCCGATACACCTCTTCAGCCCTCTGCAGAGTGGCCAGGGATCCGCCAGAGGGAGCAGGGCCTCGCGAGCCAATCCAGAAGGTGCCCCCCTGCAACAACGGCGAGCGGGAGGTGCTTTTCAGAGCTGCCTCTTGGCAGCGGTTGCGCTGCAGCTCTCGCCAAACCGCCGGTTGCAACAAAGGCTCCAGATCTTTTTGCACGCTGAAGAGCAAGCCGATGGCCACCGCAATGCCAAAAGAAAAAAGAACCCGGTAGGCCACCAGCTCCGGCATGGAGCGAAAGGCAATCCAAGTGGAAAAGATCACCACCGGGTTAAACACCGGCGCCGCCAACAGAAAGGCCACCGCCACGTGGGGTGGGATCCCTTTGATCACCAGTTGACGGGCCACCGGCAGGTTGCCACACTCGCACACCGGGAAAAAGAATCCTAAAGCGCCACCGGCCACCGCGCTGCCGATTTTGCCTTTGGGCAGGAAACGGGCCAACTGGGATCCCTCCACAAACACCGCCAGCAGCCCCGACAGAAACACCCCTAGCAGCAAAAATGGCATGGCCTGCACCACGATGCTCAAAAAGAGGGTGAACCCATCGCGCCAGAGAGGAGAATCCAAAAGGCTCAACGCACCACCTCACACCAATTTGGGCTCTATTGAGTTGGGATCCCGGCCCAGCGCCCTGTCAAACGGCTCTCAACCCCGCTCTTCTATAGGGATGTAGCGTTGCTGGCGTTCACCTGTGTACACCTGGGTGGGTCGGAAAAGCCGATTATCGGACAACTGCTCCCGCCAATGGGCCAGCCAACCCGCCGCTCGGGCAATGGCAAACACCGGTGTAAACAAATCTTCTGGGATCCCCAGCTTGGCGTAGACCAACCCTGAGTAGAAGTCCACATTCGGGTAGATCCCCTTCGGCCCCAGCAACTCCTCACACACCCGCTCCACCTCCAGGGCAATGTCGTAGTACTTGTCGTGGCCGTAGCGCTCGAACAGCTCCTCTGCCAGCCGCTGCAGGATGGTGGCCCGCGGATCCTTCACCTTGTAAACGCGATGGCCCATGCCCATAATGCGCTCTTTTTTGGCCAGCTTCTCTTCGATAAACGAGCGCACATTTTCCACCGAGCCGATTTGTCGCAACAGCCTCATCACCTGTTGGTTGGCCCCGCCGTGCAACAGCCCCGAAAGGGTACCCACCGCCGTGGCCAGGCTGCTATAGGGGCTGGCCAGGGTAGAGGCGCTCACCAGCAGGGCAAAAGTAGAGGCATTGACTGTGTGTTCGGCGTGCAAGATCAGGCAGGTATCGAAGATGCGGGCCAGCCAGGGATCCGGCTTCTTGCCGGAGAGCATGTAGAGGAAATTGGCGGCATGATCCAGGCTGTCGTCGGGGGGGATGGGATCGTTGCCCTGGCGCATCTGGTGAAACATCGCCACCATCGTCGGCAGCTTGGCGAGCAGACGGGTAACCGTGCCGAACACGTAGTCGGGATCCGCCTCTCGCACCGGATAGAACATCCCCAGACTGGCAACACAGGTTTGCAGGGCATCCATGGGGTGGCCCGACTCGGGAAACGACTTGATCATGTCGCGGATGCGGTATTTCACCCGCCGATGGCTGCGGACGGCCTGATCGAAGTTGTCCAGCTCGGCTTGCGTCGGCAGCTTGCCGAAGATCAGCAGATAGGCCGTCTCCAGAAAGGTGCTCTGGGCCGTCAGTTCCTCGATGGGAATGCCCCGATACTCCAGGATCCCTGCCTGGCCATCGACAAAACTAATGTTAGAGCGCGTGGCCGGAACGCCTTCTAGCCCCGGCCTGTATTCGCCATCCGCCATAGTCGGATCCCTGAAATGAGCCCCCCAAGGAGAGAACAGGGGCGTCACTACATTCGCTACATTAAAGCAGATCTGGATCTCTGAAGCCAGATCCCGCCTTTGCCTACCCTGAGAAGGGCTTTGGCAACCCATATCAGCCAGGGTGAGAAAGACCCTGCTCCGGTATCAGGTTTGCCTCGGAGCACCTCGCCAGTTAATGTACGGGATCCCGACCGGAGAGTCGCCAGCGGTTGAGGCGAGAGAAGGTCTCCGGGTTCAAATAGAAATCAATGCCCCGCCTGCTCGGCAGCCGCTTGGGCTGGATGCGCCGGATCTGCTCTTGAGCCTGCTGCACTTCTGCCCACAGTTGTTCTGCCGAGAGCCATTCTGCGTTGTAGCCGCCGATCACCCACTGCTGGACGCGATCTGAGGTGGCCACCCGTACCCGATAAGCCTTTGCCTGCAACTGAGCACAGAGCCGTTCGATGCAGGCGTCGGCAGTTTCCCCGTAAGCAGTGTAGAAAATCTCGATGCCGGAGGGAGAACGCTCCTGTCGGGCAGGAGTGGGCTGGGTATAGGCGTCGTACACCACAGTCGCCCGGTAGCCGCGGAAAGCCACGTAGCTGGCCAAAGATTCCACCAAGCGCAGACGCGCCAAGTCCAGCAGGGAGCGACGTGCCAACTTCTTTAGGGTGGGCCAAGCTCCGATGATGTTGTAGCCGTCAACCAATAAAACTGTGGGGGAGGAAGCTGTCATGCATAGTGGTGGATCCCTTGCCCAGGATCGCACCAATTTGTATCAGTTTGCACCCTTATCCTAATCCTTATCAAAGAGCGCCGTAAAGACCCTTTTGAGGCTGGCCCACTCACAGTCTTGGGCTTGCAAGTGAACCAGGAGAGGAAGACTGCCTCAAAGACGCCCCCCAGGGGTTGCAAGTCCTCAAGGAAAGCAGTCGTAAGGGGTCTGCCTCAGGCCCAAAGCTTTTTTCTACGCGACTTCCCTTGAGCGGTTGGGTGTTACTTTTCGCCTGAGTTCGCCCGCAGGTTTGTCGAGAAGACCATTTTTACCGCACCCGAGCTAGCAAGTTAAGATGTGTTACGAGATCCGTCGGGACTTCTATGGGCGCAATACCGTCAACAGCAGCAGTAACCAAACCAGTGGCAACCCAGCCTCGACCGGCTTCGGCAGCGGCGGGGGCTGAGGTTACCCTGTCGCAGCCAGCCCTGCGCTACGATCCGGAGCAATTGGCCGAGCAATACCGGGGGCGCTGGGATCTGGTGCTGGGGCGTCTATTCCAGTTGATCACCCCCTTTTTGGGTCTGTTGGCCTGGGTGTTTTGGGATCGCTGGCGAGGGGTGGAGCTGAAAAATCGGCCCAAGCACGCGGCGCGGCTGCGGGAGATCCTCACGGAATTGGGGCCGACAGCTATCAAAATTGGCCAGGCTCTCTCCACCCGTCCTGACCTGGTCTCGCCTCTTTTTTTAGAAGAACTGGCCAAGCTTCAGGATGAGCTGCCCCCCTTCGACAATGCCACCGCCTTTGCCCTTATCCAGTCGGAGATCGGCCAATCGGTAGAGCAGATCTTTCGCGAGATCGGCCCGGAACCGGTTGCCGCTGCCAGCCTGGGGCAGGTTTACCAGGCCTATCTGCACACAGGGGAGAAAGTCGCCGTCAAGGTGCAGCGGCCCGATTTGATCGGGCGCATCTCCCTGGACATGTACATCATCCGCAGCCTGGCCGCCTGGGCCAAGCGCACCTTCCGCCGCATCCGCAGCGACTTGGTGGGCATTGTGGATGAGTTTGCCGGGCGGCTTTACGAGGAGATGGACTACACCCAAGAGGGCCGCAACGCTGAGCGCTTCCTGGAGCTGTACCGCCACCCCTCCATCTACGCCCCGAAAATCTATTGGCAGTACACCCGCACCAAGGTGCTGACGATGGAGTGGATCGACGGCATCAAGCTGACCCAACTCGACAAAATTGCCGCTGCAGGGCTAGATGGACGGCACCTGATCGAGATTGGGGTTAACTGCTCCCTTAAGCAGCTTTTGGAGCATGGCTTTTTCCATGCTGACCCCCATCCGGGCAACCTCTTGGCCATGCACGACGGGCGGCTGGCCTACATCGACTTTGGCATGATGAGCACCATCCAGCCCCACCAGCGCTACGGCCTGATCAAGGCCATCGTCCACTTGGTGAACCGGGATTTTGTTGCCTTGGCGCAGGACTACGTGGATCTGGAGTTCCTGGATCCCGATACGGATCTCACCCCCATCATTCCCGCTTTGGAAGCTGTCTTTGCCGAGGCCCTGGGCAGCTCCGTGGCCGAGCTGAACTTCAAAAGCATCACGGATAAGCTCTCGGGGGTGATGTACGATTTTCCCTTCCGCGTGCCTGCCTACTACGCCCTGATCATCCGCTCTTTGCTCACCCTGGAGGGGATCGCCATCAGTTTGGATCCCAATTTCAAGGTGTTGAGCGTGGCCTATCCCTATGTGGCCCAGCGGCTGCTCACCGACCCGGCTCCAGAGCTACGCGCCGCCCTGCGGGAGCTGCTGTTTAACCAGGGGCAATTCCGCTGGAACCGCCTGGAGAACCTGCTGCGCAACGCCGCCAACAGCGAAGACTTTGACCTGCAGGGATCCCTGGAAAAGGCCGTCGATTTTATCTTTTCCGAGCGGGGGGCTTTCTTGCGGGAGCGGCTGGTGGATGTGCTGTTCTCCAGCTCGGGGAACGGCACCTCAGACGGCTTGGCTCATTTGCAACGTCTGTGGGAACTCCTCAGCCGCAACCCGACCTTTCAGCCGCTGCAGCTTCTGCCCATCGTCGCCAAGATAGCCACCAAGCCGGAAGCCCAGCAACTGGGCCGGCAATTGGCCTCCCGCTGGTTGCAACGCTCGGCAGCCCGGCTTATCCGCGACCTATTGTTGTCGGAGGATGAGAAAAAGCCCGTAAACGGGCACAACGGGAGCCCTGGGCCGATGAAAGCTGCAAAACCTGCTGCTGCCTGACCTTCCCCTTGCGCTGAACAGACCAGAACCTTTCTGCTCTGCGGGGCAACAAGACCAGCCTCCGGGAAAAAGCTTTGGGTTGCCCCGCGAGTGTCGGCCACTAACTAAGAAGAGCAAGCCGGGAAAATCCCAACGACATCCTTATGTTGAGAGAAGCAGGCAGAAGGAACTTTCCCGGCTGAACCCAATGGCGCAGTCTCTTCAGCGTAGTTCAGGTCTGCCCCGACGAGAGTCTACCTCTCCTAGCTGGCGCTCTCGTCTTTGGGGCTGACGGCATTGAGGGCTAGCGTCATCCACTCAGAAAATTCATCGCGGCGGAAAACCTGGGGGCAGGAGCGCGGGCCAAAACGCAGCAGGCTGGGCATGCCGTACTCCTTGAGGCGGTTCTGCAGCCAGGTGCCAACGCCGGTTTTGCCGTCGTTGGGCATTTCGGTTTGGAAGTCGCTGTACATCAGCAACAACTGGCTGCGAGATTGGAGCACAGCATTCTCTTGGATCAACTTCGGCAGGGAGAGGCTGGCGGCTGGATTGGCCCCTTTGATCCCTTTGGCCGATTCACGGCGACGGCTGCGGGAACGGGAGTTGGCATTTTCGCGGTTCTTACGGGCTTTCGGTTCAATGGTCATAGAATCTCCTAGACGACTGAGTGGTTCCCCAAAAGGGGTAAAAGCCGGAACTCGCAGGCTGAGGACAGAGCCCGCCGCGGAAGGTAGCTCGATGAGTCCAATGTTGGGGCAATCGCTGAGAAGAGGAACACACGCTCTCAGTTAAGCGAAGGGAGAACTGCGCCAGCTTGCCACAAAAGCTCGAGGTTCCTTGCCTGCAGCAGCAATCTACAGCGCGTCGAGTTCCTGGCCGCCCATCCGAGACTTGTCTTCGTCTTTCCTGGCGGAGGTTAGTTTGGTTACCACAGATCCGCAGGGTAAAGAAGCCCGGATGCTACCTTTTATATTGGCCTAAAACTGAACCGATGAACACTCTCTGGTCGAGCACAAATTTAGGTCTGAAGGTTTTGTCGCCCGTTGCGGATCACCCGCAGAGACTCCAACAGCCGCAGCTCTAGGTCTTGCAAAACCTGATCCACGTAATGATGGGCCTCCCGTTGTAGGCGCTCCGACTCCTGCAGCGTCTGTCGCCGCACCTCCTCGCTCTGTTGGTAGGTTTGTCGCAGCAACTGTTCTGCCTGCGCTTGAGCCTGGCGTAGGATGGTCGATTCGCTGACGAGCTGCTCGGCGCGGCGCTGGGCCACGGCCACGATCTCCTGGGCGTAACGATGGGCCTCGGCCAAAATCTGATCCCGCTGGCGCAGCACCTCCTCGGCTTCCTCCAAGGCTGTGGGCAGGTTGAGGCGGATGAAGTCCAACTGCTCCAGGATCTTCTCTTCGTCGATAAGGGTGCGAGACCAGAACAGACGAGGACTGCTGAGAATGGCTGCCTCCAGTTGATCCAAAGCCTCCTGGACGCGCATCAGCGCCAGGGTCTGTTCCCCAAGCAGGTCACCGGCGCGATTGAGGGCATCGGGGGGCAATTCTCGCATCAGGCCAGAGAGTGGGTGGCTGGGCTGAGCTAAGCAGGCAGGATAACGCCTACCATATCAGGTTCTCGCGGTTCTGAGCCTGGGCGGCTTCCCCCTGGTTCCTATCCCTCTTCAGCCGGGGGGACAGAAACCGGTCTCTGTGGCAAACTGAGGGGAAGTTGTTGGATTGCGATCTGCCCATGCCACAGCCGCAGCCTCCTCGTCGACTGGAAGATCAATTTGTGGAGAATGTCTCCCGCTACCCTACCTACTTCATTACCGTCTTGCTGGGGGGGATCTGGGCTGGCTTACAGCCTTTTGTTAACCTGTACCGCAAAAGTCCGACCTCGGCAGCCCTGGTTGTGCTGGGATCCCTGCTGTTGCTGCTGTTTGTCTATTTCACCCTGCGAGGCATGACAGGGCACACTCTCCTGCCGGCGTGGATGTTGCGTTGAGGGCAGGGGGGATGGACGAAGCGATAGAGTGGACGCCAGAAGCAGAGGCGCGCCTTAAAGAAATCCCCTTCTTTGTGCGTCCGGCTGCCCGTAAGAAGATTGAACAGTTTGCCCGCGAAGCCGGGATCCAGAAGATCACAGTGGCAGTTTACGAGCAGGCCAAGCAAAAGTTTGGCTCTTGAGGGATCCCCCCTGCTGGCCATAGCAGGGAGATTGGGTTTGCCGCTAGCTTGGTAGAGGTGTTCTCCTCTGTTTTTTGCAACTCATGGCAGATTGGATCCTGTTGGCACTGGTGGGTTCTGCAACCTACCTGCTGCTGCAAAAAAGTGTGGCCCGCCTCTCCAAGGTGCCCTGGCGGATCCTGTGGCTGGTGATGATGATGCCCCCTTTGATCTGGGTGCTGGGGCGTCAGGTGTTTCAGTACGAAATGCCCCCCCTGCTCATGTTGGGGCTGTTTCTGGCTTCCTATTTTACCAGCATGACTTTGGTACGCCGGGGGCGCCTCCGACCTCCAACGGCAGGCTCTCAACCGGGGGCGGAAAACACCTCGCCGGTTGCGGGATCGGATCGCGAGTCTTTGCTTGAAGCAGAGGAAGAAAAGGAGGACAGTGCTGCAGATCTGGCCTCGGCGGCTCTTGTCCACACCCCCATCTCGGAGGTGCCGCGAGAAAAGCTCAACCACTGCTTCCCCTGGAATGTTTTTTATTTGCAAAGCGTGGAGTACCGTCCCCAGGCCATCATCTGCCGCGGCAATTTGCGGGCGGATCCCACGGAAGCCTATGAGCGGGTGCAGCGCAATGTAGAAAACACTTTTGGCAAACGCTTCTTGGTGGTGCTGCAGGAGGGGTTTGCCGGCAAGCCTTTTTTTGCCTTGGTGCCCAACCCGGCGGCACGGCGCTCCCTAACCCGTCAGCAGGAGTGGCCTCTGCTGGCGCTGGGGCTGCTGCTGTTTACCTTTTGGACGACTCTCACTGCCGGGGCCCAGGCGGCTGGGGTCGGCCCTGACCGGCTGCTGCATCTCCCGTCTCTGCTGAAGGGGTTGCCCTACGCAGTTGGGATCCTGGCCATTCTGGGATCCCATGAGGGGATCCGCTACTGGGTGGCCCGCCGCCACGGCATCAAAACCTCGCTGCCCTATTTCATCCCGGTGCCCTTTGTGTTGGGAACTTTCGGGGCTTTCATCGAGCTGAAAGAGCCGGTGCCCAACCGCAAGGTGTTGTTTGATATTGCCATTGCCGGGCCGCTGGCGGGCAGCCTGGTTGCTTTGGCGATGTTGCTGCTGGGGCTGTCCTTTTCGGCGCCTGGGGATCCGCCGGCGGTGCCGGAGGGGCAGCCCACCCCAATTAGCTTCCATCGCATCGACCCACGCCTCTCGGTGCTGCTGGCGATCTTGGCGCGTATGGTGCTGGGGGATCAGTTGCAGCCGGGCCAGGTGATCGATCTGCACCCGCTGGCCTTTGCCGGCTGGCTGGGCCTGGTGGTGATCGCGTTTAACCTGGTGCCGGTGGGCCAACTGGATGGGGGGCACATTGTCCACGCGGTGTACGGGCAGCAGATGGGAGCCAATGTGGGCCGGGTAGCTCGCTGGCTGGTGCTGCTGTTGGCTTTGACGGTGCAGCCCTGGCTACTCTTGTGGGCGCTGCTGCTGTTTGTCATCTCCAGCGCCGACGAGCCGGCCCTCAACGACGTCACGGAGCTGGACGAGGGGCGGGATCTGCTGGGGCTGGGGATGCTGACGCTGCTGGTGCTGATCCTGCTGCCGGTGCCGCCCTTTTTGCAAAGCTGGCTGGCCTTGGCCTAGTTCGGGGTAGGATCCAAACCACGTCCAACCAGCTCAGCCCAAGCCATGCAAGCGGGTTTAATTGTCCAGAAGTACGGCGGCACCTCCGTCGGCTCCATCGAGCGCATCCAAGCCGTGGCCCAGCGGGTGGCCCACACGGTGGATCGGGGGCAGCGGGTGGTGGTGGTGGTCTCGGCCATGGGGGACGAAACCGACCGCCTCGTGGAGCTGGGGGAGCAGATCTTGCAGGGATCCCCGACCACACCGGCCCAGTGGCGGGAGTGGGACATGCTCCTTTCCACGGGCGAGCAGGTAAGCATTGCCCTGCTGGCCTTGGCGCTGCAGCGCTTGGGCTATCCTGCCGTTTCGCTGACGGCGGCTCAGGTAGGGATTGTTACCACCCGGGATCACGGGCGGGCCCGCATTTTGCACATCCACACCGACCGCCTCTGGCAACACCTAGAGCGGGGAGAGGTGGTGGTGGTGGCCGGGTTTCAGGGCATCACCAGCCCGGCGGAGCTGGAGATCACCACCCTGGGGCGGGGGGGATCGGACACCACAGCGGTGGCCTTGGCGGTGGCTTTGGGGGCAGAGCTGTGTGAGATCTACACCGATGTGCCGGGGATCTTTACCACCGACCCGCGCAAGGTACCCGAGGCCAGGCTGTTGCCGGAGATTACCGCCGACGAGATGCTGGAGCTGGCCAGCCTGGGGGCGCAGGTGCTCCACCCCCGCTCGGTGGAGATTGCCCGCAACTACGGCGTCAAGCTGCGGGTGCGCTCCAGCCTGGAACCGTTGCAGGCGGGATCCGAGGGCACCCTCATTCTTGCTCCCCCTCCCCGTCCTCGCCCCGCCGACAGCAGCATTGAGCTGGGCCAGGCAGTGGATACGCTGGAGCTGGATCGGGATCAGGCCAAGTTGGTGCTGGTGGGAGTGCCGGATCGCCCGGGCATTGCCGCGCAACTGTTCCAGGAAATTGCGGCAGCCGGGATCAATGTCGATTTAATCCTGCAGTCGCTCCACCTCAGTGCAGCCGAGGGATCCCCTATCAACGACATTGCTTTTACCGTCAGCCGGGCGCAGGCGGCCCAGGCGGCAGCCGTGGCGCGGCAGGTGGGCCAGCAGCTGGGGTGTAGGGAAGTCATCGTCGATGAGGCGGTGGCCAAAGTCAGCATTGCCGGGGTGGGGATGATGGGCCGCCCGGGCATTGCCGCCCAGATGTTCCAGGTGCTGGCAGAAGCTGGGATCAATCTCCAAATGATCTCCATGTCGGAGATCAAGGTGAGCTGTGTGGTGGCTGACGAGCGGGCCGGGGAGGCCGCCCTGGCGCTGGGGGAAGCGTTCCAGGTGATCCCCCATTTGCATCGGGTCAAGGCAGCCCCTTGCGGGGATCCCCGCCCAAGCGACCACCCGGTGCGCGGCGTTGCCCTGGATTTGAAGCAGTCGCGGCTGGGCCTGCGCAAGGTGCCGGATCGCCCGGGGACGGCTGCCCATCTGTTTGGACGCCTGGCCGCTGCCGGTATCATCGTCGACACCATCATCCAAAGCCAGCGGGGCTACCACAACGGGATCCCCAGCACCGACATCGCCTTTACGGTGCCTCAGGATCAGGCCAGGGCGGCTGAGGCCGTGTGCCGGCAGGTGGCCGAGGAGCTGCAGGCGGCGGGGGTCGAGACCGACCACGACATTGCCAAAGTCAGCATCGTCGGTGCCGGGATGGAAACATATCCCGGCGTGGCTGCCCGTTTGTTCAAGGCTCTGGCCGACGCCGGGATCAACATTGAGATGATCGGCACCTCAGAGATTAAGGTGAGCTGCGTGGTGCGGCGGGAGCAGGGGGTGCGTGCCCTCCAGGCCGCCCACCGTGCCTTCGGGCTGGATCGACCCTAGTCCACCTTGGCCGCTAGCAAGAGAGGAAAGTGGTGGGCGTTGGGGGCGTGCATGGCCTGGATCCCCAGATTGGCGCGGTTGATCAAATCGGCGTAGGTGGGGATGAACCGGCCCTGGCTGTCCAGGAGGGACTGGTTAAAGTTAAAGCCGTTGAGGTTAAAGGCCATCATCCCAATGCCGATGGCTGCCGCCCAAATCCCTACGGTGGGCAGAGCCGCCATCCAGAAGTGGACGGAACGGCTGTTGCGCCAGCCAAGGCCGGGGATCCCCAGCCGCCCCAAGAAGGCGTAGTGGCCGGCCAGGAAGTTGTAGGTAACTTCTTCTTGGCCAAAGCGGTAGCCAGCATTGGCCGACTCCTCCTCCGAGGTCTCCCGGATCAGGCTGGAGATCACCAGCGAGCCGTGCAGAGAGGCCAGCAGGGCGCCGCCAAACACCCCCGCCACCCCCAGCCAACTGGTGGGGTGCATCAAGATGTTGTGTTCCGCCTGGAAGGCCAGCATGAAGTGGAAGGTGCCGGCAATGCCCAGCGGCAGCCCCTCCGAAAAGCTGCCCTGGCCGATGGGATAGACCAAGAGCACCGCCGTCGCAGCCGCCGCTGGGGCGGAGAAAGCCACCGCAATCCAGGGGCGCATGCCCAGCCGGTAGCTCAGCTCCCACTGCCGGCCCAAATAGCACCAGATGCCGATTAAAAAGTGGAGCACGATGAGCTGGTAGGGGCCGCCGTTGTAGAGCCACTCCTCCAAAGAGGCAGCTTCCCAGATGGGGTAAAAGTGCAGGGCAATGGCGGCTGAGGTGGGCACCACCGCCGCAGAAATGAGGTTATTGCCCCCCAACAAAGAGCCGATCACCGGCTCGCGGATCCCGTCCACATCCACCGGCGGAGCGGCAATAAAAGCGATAACAAAACAGAAGACCGCCGCCAACAACGTCGGGATCATCAATACGCCAAACCAGCCGATATACAGCCGATTTTCGGTGCTGGTGATCCATTGACAAAAACTTTCCCAACTCCAGAGCCGCCGCGCGGCCGCGGAGCGACGAATGACCGTACTCATAGGCCAACTCCTAGAAAATTTCACCAAAGCCCCTCTCTCTTGGGCTTGCCAAGCCGACGTCAGGAGAGCGCCCGACAAGGCCTGGCCTGAGGGAGCTTTCTTCCAAACTAGACAGTTTTCGGGATGCCGGCAGGGATCCCTAACTTGCGCAGCCAGAATGTGAAACAAATTGATTTATCGATACAAATAGGCAAATCAGTGTTGCGATTTTGATGCATTGGTCTCAGCTTTTCCTGGGCAGCCAAAGCCACTTTCGCCAACCGAGAACTTCAGAGTTTCTTAAGGTTAAGGTCTTAAGAATTTCTTCAGAAAGGCAACCCAAGAAGGCTGAGATCTATCGTCCCATTTCGGCGTGAAACTCCTGCAGCGACTTCACCCCCAGGGATCCCGACTGCAGAGCGCGGATGGCGGCAGCGGTGGCTCTGGCCCCGGCCAGGGTGGTGACCAAGGGGATCTTGTAGGCCAGGGCAGTGCGGCGGATCTTTTGGCCATCTTGCTGCGCCTCGACACCGGAAGGGGTGTTGACGATGAGCTGAATCTGGCGGTTTTTGATGGCGTCGATGACGTGGGGCCGGCCCTCGTGCAGCTTGAGCACCTTCTCGACCGGGATCCCGTGCTCGGCCAGCACTTTTTGGGTGCCGGCAGTGGCCAGCAGGCGAAAGCCCAGCTGGACAAAATCTTGGGCCACCGGGATCACCGCCTGCTTGTCGCGGTCGCTGACGCTGATGAACACCGTGCCCTCTAGGGGCAGGTCCTGGCCGGCAGCCAGTTGCGCTTTGGCAAAGGCGCGGCCAAAGTCCGTATCAATCCCCATCACCTCACCAGTAGAGCGCATCTCTGGCCCCAGCAGGGCGTCGCTACCGGGGAACTTGTGAAACGGCAGCACTGCCTCCTTGACCGCCACGTAGGGTGGGATCACCTCCTGGGTAAAGCCCAGCTCCGCCAGGGTTTTGCCGCTCATCACCTGGGCGGCGTAGCTGGCCAGGGGGTGGCCGATGGCCTTGCTGACAAACGGCACGGTGCGGGAAGCGCGCGGGTTGGCCTCCAGGATGTAGACCTGCTTTTTCTGGACGGCATACTGCACGTTCATGAGCCCCACCACCCTGAGAGCTTGGGCCAGCTTCACCGTCCAGTCGCGAATGACTTGCAGCACTTCGGGGCTGAGGGTGCGGCTGGGCAAGACACAGGCAGAATCCCCGGAGTGGATCCCGGCCTGCTCGATGTGCTCCAGGATCCCGCCAATGGTTACAGCCCCGGTGTGGTCGGCAATGGCATCCACATCCACCTCCACCGCGTCTTCCAGAAACTGGTCCACCAGCACGGGACGGTCGGGATCCACCGCCACGGCTAGCTGCATGTAGCGCCGCAGGTCTTGATCCGAGTAGACAATCTCCATGGCCCGTCCCCCCAGCACATAGCTGGGCCGCACCACCACCGGGTAGCCGATGCGGCGGGCAATCTCCAGGCTTTCTTCCACGCTGCGGGCAATGCCGTGGGCCGGCTGGCGGATCCCCAATTCCTGGAGCAGGCGCCCAAAGCGGCCGCGATCCTCGGCTATGTCGATGGAGTCAGGAGAGGTGCCCCAGATGGGGGCCTGGGCTGCTGCCAGCCCCTGGGCCAGCTTCAGGGGGGTTTGGCCGCCAAACTGCACGATTAGGCCCAGCGGCTGCTCCGCTTCCACCAGGTTCATCACTTCCTCATGGGTCAGGGGCTCAAAGTAGAGGCGATCAGCGGTGTCGTAGTCGGTGGAAACGGTCTCGGGGTTGGAGTTGACCATGATGGTCTCATAGCCAAGGCGTCTGAGGGCAAAGACGGCATGACAGCAGCAGTAGTCGAACTCGATCCCCTGGCCGATGCGGTTGGGACCGCCCCCCAGGATCATCACCTTTGGCTTGGCGGTGGGGAAGGTCTCGGATTCGCTCTCGTAGGTGGAGTACTGGTAAGGGGTGGCCGCCTCGAACTCGGCAGCGCAGGTGTCCACGGTTTTGTAGGTGGGGATCACCCCCAGGGCCTTGCGGCGATCCCGCACCTGGGCTTCCGTGCAGCCGGTCAGGTGGGCAATTTGTCGGTCGCTAAAGCCCATCTGCTTGAGATGGCGCAGGTCTTCGGCCGTCAGGGATCCCAATTCCCGCCCCTTGAGGACCTGCTCCACCTCCACCAGCTCCTGCAGCTTGTCGATAAACCAGGGATCGATGTGGGTAAGCTGAGCAATTTCCTGAACGGAAAAGCCCATGAGCAGAGCCGTGCGGATGGTCAAGAGGCGCAAGGGGTTGGGGGTGCGCAGGTTGGCCCGCACCTCCTCTGGGGTGGGGAAGACTTCAGGCCGGTTGCTGCCAAAGCCGGGGCGGTCGATCTCCAGGGATCGCAAGGCCTTCTGGATGGACTCCTGGAAGGTGCGGCCAATGGCCATCGCCTCCCCCACCGACTTCATCTGCGTGGTCAAAACCGGCTCCGAGCCGGGAAACTTCTCAAAGGCAAAGCGGGGGATCTTGGTGACCACATAGTCAAGGGTGGGCTCGAAGCTGGCCGGGGTTTTGCGGGTGATGTCGTTGGGGAGCTCCGGCAGCGTGTAGCCTACGGCCAGCTTGGCGGCGATCTTGGCAATGGGAAACCCAGTGGCCTTGCTGGCCAAAGCAGAAGAGCGGGAAACCCGCGGGTTCATCTCGATCACCCGCACCTCGCCGTTGGCGGGGTTGACGGCAAACTGCACGTTGGATCCCCCGGTTTCCACCCCAATCTCGCGCATGATGGCGATGGCGTAGTCGCGCAGCCGCTGGTACTCCTTGTCGGTGAGGGTCTGGGCCGGGGCCACGGTGATGGAGTCGCCAGTGTGAACCCCCATGGGGTCGATGTTTTCAATCGAGCAGATGATCACCACGTTGTCCGCCAGATCCCGCATCACCTCCAACTCAAACTCCTTCCAGCCGATCACCGACTCCTCCACCAAGATCTGGGAAACGGGGCTGGCCTCCAGGCCGGCGGCGCAGATCTCTTCAAATTCTTCTTGGTTGTAGGCCACCCCCCCCCCTGTGCCCCCCAGGGTATAGGCGGGGCGGATGATGAGGGGATAGCCGATCTCGTGAGCGATCTGCTTGGCTTCGGCCAGGCTGCGGGCCAGCCCCGAGCGCGGCACCGCCAGGCCAAGCCGCTGCATCGCCTGCTTAAACAGCTCCCGATCCTCGGCTTTTTCGATGGCCTCCCGCTTGGCCCCGATCAGCTCCACCCCGTACTGGTCCAAGATCCCGCGCCGGGCCAGCTCCACCGCTACATTGAGGGCCGTCTGTCCCCCCATGGTGGGCAGCAGGGCATCGGGGCGCTCCCGCTCGATGATCTGGGCCACGAAGTCCGCCGTCACCGGCTCGATGTAGACGCGATCCGCCATACTGGGATCCGTCATGATGGTGGCCGGGTTGGAGTTGACCAAGATCACCTCGTAGCCCTCTTCTCGCAGGGCTTTGCAGGCTTGGGTGCCGGAGTAGTCGAACTCGCAGGCTTGGCCAATGACGATCGGCCCCGCTCCGATGAGCAAGATCTTGTGAATGTCGGTACGGCGCGGCATAGGGATCCCAGGGGTGGCAGGGTCAGCCTTCTATTGTAGAGGTCGCCTGCAGGTCAAGTTGCTCAACGGACAGGGAAACGTCCTGCTGTCAACGCTATCTTTGCGGCAAAGCCATCCATGGATCTGCCGATCGAGGAGACGCTCTACGGCCACTCCAATTGTTCGCAACGTTGATGGGGCCATTGTCAAAGTTCTGAAAGAAAGGGCTAGGCCTCACGGTGGGAGTGCAGAAGCCGAACATCGCAAAATCCTCAAGCAAGTCTTACTCCAACTTGCAAAAAAGTCCTTTGCCAAGTGCTCGGATCGATCCCAAACATTGGTGAAGATTCGGACTTCGAGCGGATGCAAGAAGATAACACCGCCCACGATGTATTGGCTTGACACGAGCGTTATCAACCCGTTCGAGCCTTCATAACAAGCCGCGGTAGCGAATAAAAATTAAAATCGCCGCCCAGGATCCCAGCGCCACCTTGATGGCCACCAAAATGTTGAGGATTGGGATCCAGCCGCCGCTAAAAAGTGCCCCCAGCTCGCCCTTGGGTAGTTCCCAACCGGCCAGGGCGATTACAGCCACCCCGATAAACGTCACCACCGACAGCTTCTCCCACATCGCGGCTTGCCACCGCTTGTAGATGGCCTCCATCCAGGTCGAAGAGGCGGTGATCGCCACCAAGCCAATCGCCGTTCCTCCCGCCACGCCGGCAGCAAACCCCCCGCCCGGCGTCAGGTGACCCCGAATGGCCAGCTCCACCCCAATCAGAGCGGAGATGGTGGCCCCCACCCGCGCCAACACAATTGAGGGAATATCGGTAAACTGAGCTACATTGGCCGTCGGTCGCTCATCCGCCAGCAGGTACTGCGCGCCCAGAATGGCCGTAGAAAACACGACGACTTCAAAGACGGTGTCGTAAAGGCGGTTGCGCAGGATCAAGCCCGTCACCGTATTGGGCACGCCGCTTTCTCCGGCCAGAACCGCCACAGGCTCAAAGGCAGGAGAAACAGCTCCCGCGTCGGCAACCATGAGCTGCAAGGCTGCCAGCAGCGCCGCCACCCCGTACAACCACCTCATGGCAGGAGGACCTCAGAAAGCAGGGCTTGTTGCGTCAAGATGGCCTGCAGGCGGGGCACGCGCGTTACCAAGCGATACTCTGCCACCTCCTCATCGGGCTCAAGGGCAATGGTGTGCACCTCCCGGCTGTGAAGGGCAGCCAACAACGCCTCTGCACTTCCATAGACGGCCAACTCCAGACGCATGTGGTACTGCTGTAGCCCTTGGCGCATCTGCTGTAACAACTGCTGTGCTACTGAGGTCCTGGCCGCCAACAGAGGACTGTCTTCGAGAACGCCCAAGCGCATACTCAACGAGGAACGCACCGCGATGGCATAGAGCGTAATGGACAGCATGGTGCCCACCAGCGCCTCAGTAAGCGCCACATCCGCCGCCCCAAACAAGGCATAGATCAGAGCAGCGATGGATCCCAGAATGCCGCGCATCACCAAGGCATGATAGGGATTGGTCTGGGTCACCACCAAGGCAGCCGTCAAGGGCAACAGCAGGGCGATCACCAGCAACAAAGTCTCTTCCATCCTGTCCTCCTATAGGGACTTGCGCTGCGAGCAAAAGGCCAGCACATAGCCCAAGATGGTGTTCCAAATGGCCAAGGAAATCAGGGCCAACACCAGCAGAGGCCACTCCCTTGGGATCCGCAGCAACAGCCCCAGCATGATGCTCATGGATCCCAGCGTGTCCGACACCGAAAGGCCGTGCAGCTTAAACAAAATCGAGCGATCCCCAAGGAGCGGCGCTGTTCCCCACAGCCAAAACAGCACCCCGATCCCAAACAGAAGATAGCTGAGAGCCTCCACCAAAACTTCCATGTTGATTCCCCTTAAAGCATTTCCAAGCGCTTGAGCACGTGGGCCAGCAGCATTAGGGCTGCATTGCCCACCGACAAAATCAAGACCCCCACAATCCCGATCATCCAGTCATCCCGCACCACAGATACCACCAAAACCAGGATGGCCGTCTTGGTCGATAAGCTGGCAAAAGCCAGCATCGTCTGCCAAATATCCTCCTTCAGCCAGGCGGCATACAGCGGCAGGCATAGGGTCAAAGTCAGCAGAAACAGCAGTAGATTCACGCCTCCTCCCGCGGCTTGAGCAGATGCACCTCGTAGGTGCCTTGGGCATCGCAATTGAGCACAATGGTTTTGGGCGTAAAAGTAATCAAAAAGATGTCGAGAAACACTAGTCCCGCCGAACGATTGGGGAGAGTTTGTTTGTATACAACCTCCTCTACGGTGTGGGGTCTGAGGATCATCTCAAAGGCCTCCCAGTAAGCTTTCGGAACGGCGAAAACGATCTCCCTGAGCACCCGCCCCCAATCCCGCCACCGCACTGGCGCAGAGGCCTGCCGAGGCAGCAGCAGCGTCGCCGCCACCCCGATGGCCACATTGTCCCAACTCAGATTACCCGTCAGCAAAAACCAAATCAAAAGCCGCAGGCCAATTTCCAGCAAGCCCAACTCAGGGTAGCGCCACATGGTTCACTCCACTTAGCAGAATCCAGGCCAGCACCAACACCACGCTCAAGCCGCCCACCACTGCCTCTAGCCCTTCATCCAGACGCCATCCCTTCACAGGAATTCGCTCCCAAAACCAGCCCAGCGGGATCCCGAGGCCCAAGCTAAGGAACGCCTTGATGAGATTATCGACGTCATAGGCCGCTGGCAGCCAGAACCAGAGCAAGCCCCCGCCCCAAAGGACTAGGGCCACCTTGTCTGGCCAACCGGCTGCCGGGGTAGTGTCCCCGTTTGTTTGAGAAGGAAAAGCTCGCAGCACCCGCACGGCTATGCAGGTGGTGCCGACAGTAACCCCCACCAGCAGCCACTCGTGCCAGGGATCCAGAGCTGACAAGCTAAGGGCCTTGGCTGCATAGCCCAAAGTGCCGGGCACCCCCGCCAGCGAGGCCGTCCCCAAGATCAGCAGCGACCAGCGCCAGCGATTGGTTATCGCAGCCCCGACAAACAACAAGGGCTTCGCCAGCCCATGGGCCAGGCCGTACAAACCCGCCCACTGGGGTGCAGCGATGACAAATCCCATCTGCGACACCGAGCTCCAGGCCAAAAGGCGCTGGGGCGTGCTGGCCATCAAAGCCAGAAGGATCCCAAAGACCGCCGCGCCTGCGCTGAAGTAGGGCAGCCCCTGCGCCAAGACGGGCGAGAACTCGCTGCAGCGCACAAGGGCCATGGCGCCTGCTTTTGTAGTAAAACCGCTGAGCACCGCCGCAATGACAGGATCGGCAGTGGCGTAGGTGAGGGGCAGCCACAGGCCGGCGACGAAGACTGCCCCCTTGGCCAGAAGGCCAACGGCAATCAAGGCAAGAGCCGTGGGGTCGGCCAGGGCCAAGCCGCTCATCGCCAGGGATCCGGTGCGCACATAGACCAGCATGGATCCCACCAGGTAGAGGAGCATGGCCACATTGCTCATGAACAGGTAGCGCAGCCCCACCCAGAGCTGACGGTCGCGAGAGCGGTGCGGGGCGCTTTCCCCCAGGATCGGCTGGGACTCTGCTCGGCGACTGTAGGTGAGCAGCAAAAACACGCCGATGCTGAGCACCTCCAGGGCCACATAGACGCTGATCAGGTCAGCGCTGATGACGACGGCGTTGGCGCTGCCGTGGACGATCAGCAACTGCATGGCCAGAAAGCGGCTGCCCACAAAGCGCCGATCCAAATACAGGGCCACCCCAAGGGTGACCAGGCCATGGGCCAGGAGCATGGCCGCGGCGTTGCCATCGATCCGCAACGTCACCCCGAAGTGATCCAGCAACTGGAGCTCCAACGGCGCAGCAGTTGCCCCTGGCAGGCCTCCCTGCTGCACTGCGCAGGCTATCGTCAGTCCAGCCATGATGACCAGGCTGGGACGGGTCAAAGCCGGCAGCAAGTAGGTGGCAAAGGCCAGCCAAAAGGGCAGTGCCACCCAGACCAACGTCAGTTCGGTCGTCAGCTCAGTCATCAGCTACCGCCTGCTCAATACTCTCCACTTCCAAGGTGGGATGATCGCGGGACAGCTTCATCACCCCCACCAACATCAGGGCTTGTACCGACAGGCCGATGACGATGGCCGTGAGGATGATTCCTTGCGGAACCGGGTCGGCATAGTCCACCTGGCGCCAGGGCTTGTAGATGGGAGTGAACACGCCGGTGCGGGCGGCCCAAATGACAAAAAAGGCGATGACCCCAGTGCTCATCACATCCATGGCCAAGATTTTCATGATCAGATTGCGCTTGACCACCACTCCCCAAAAGCCCAGCAGGATCGTAAGGATAATTGCAGCGTGTGCCATGGGTACCTTGCCGTTTGAGCCTCGATGGTGATTTTCCATTCAGCTAGAAGCCGCAGGAGCCCTGCTCCGTACCCCCCTATATCCCCCCCGTATACGGGGGGACTGGGGGGCCGGGGGCCGGGCCGGTCAGTGACGGGAGAAATGCGGTCTGTTGATGTACCATCACAGCATGACTCAAGTCCTGACCATCTCCTGCAAGCTCAAGGTATCTAATTCCCAAGCCGCCAAGCTGGATGCGACTCTGGACGCCTTTGTGCAGGCCTTGAACTGGGTCAACCAAAACACGCCGGAGAAGA